>JAKAYZ010000083.1 GCA_021816165.1 Planctomycetota bacterium
GCCCATCCCACTGCGACAATCTCATGCGAAGAAAAGTGTCGGCGGGTATATTTGCAGCCATGAAGAAGCCCATCCCATTGGCCTATGCCAGCAACGGTTTTACCCGCTACACGCTGCTGCGGGCAATAACTGACATTGCCGCCGCGGGTTATGAGGGGATTGAAATCCTGGCCGACGCGCCTCACTGGTATCCGAAAAGGCCCGGGCGCGAGGTAAGCGCCATTGTGCGTGCGCTGGAAAAGGCTCAATTGCAGGTGTCAAACGTAAATGCCAACTGCACCTTCGGCTATTGGAAAAGTCCTCCGCCGGAGCCATTTTTTGAACCATCACTCGTATCGCCACGGGCGGCACTGCGTCGCGATCGCATTTCATTAATTCTGCATACGTTAGACTTCGCCCACCAGGTGGGCGCAAGAAACATCAGCATCACCAGCGGCAAGGCCTTACCAGAGATGCCGCCGGAAAAAGCGCTGACGTGTCTGGTCGAATCACTTAAGCCGATCATGGCCAGGGCGGAACATCTGGGCATTGATGTGGGTATTGAATGCGAGCCGCTGTTGCTCATTGAATGGGCGCACGAATTACGCGCACTGATCGATGAGGTGGGAAGCGGGCGTTTAGGTGCCAATTTGGATCTGGGGCACAGCATTGTGCTGGGTGAAAAGCCATCGCAGGTGCTGCAGATGCTGCGTGGGCGAATATGGAATTGCCATCTGGAAGACCTGCCGGGGCGTAAGCATTACCACATGATACCAGGCGAGGGAACAGTCGATTTTGCGGCTATTGTGCGGGCGATGCAACGCACTGGGTACGACCGTTTCGCCACGGTGGAACTCTATACCCATACCGCCAGGCCGCTGGAGGCCGCCAGAAAAAGTCTGGCGTTTCTGCGCCAGGTATTTTAATGTCTGCAGCCCACAAGCGGTCAAAGAGCCGCCGGCAAAGGAATATCCGATGCGGATCGCACCTCTCTATGGAAGGCAGCGGTAAGCGATTGAGTCACGGGGCCGACATACCCGTTGCCGATAGCGCGGCGGTCGATACTGGTCACCGGCACAATCTCGGCACCGGTACCGGTTAAGAAGCATTCGTCGGCGGTGTACAGATCGTGCCGGGTCAGGTTGACCTGTCGAACTTGAATTTCATTTTTCGTTGCCAATTCGATCACCGTTCCGCGGGTAATACCCAGCAGGATGCCACTTTCTTCCGGCGGCGTAAAAAGCACGCCGTCGCGCACGATGAAGATGTTATCAGCCGTGCACTCGCACACATAGCCGAGCTGGTTAAGCATGACGGCCTCCGAGACGCCAGCGTCGATGGCCTCCCATTTGGCCATGATGTTGTTGAGGTAATTGAGGCTTTTAATTTTGGGCGACAGCGAAGCCGGACTGGTGCGAATGGTGCTCGCGGTAATGATGGCCATGCCGGTGCGATAGGTTTCTTCAGAGTACATCTTGATAAGGTCGGCGATGATCACCACGGTGGGCTTGGCACAGTTAAGTGGCGAAATACCCAAGGCCCCAATTCCGCGGGTCACAATTAAACGGATGTAACTGTCGGTAAGATCGTTGGCGGCGGTGGTCTGAAGGATCGCGTGGGCGAGTTCTTCACGGGTGTAGGGGATGGCCAATCGGATGGACTTGGCTGAATCAAACAGGCGGCGGAGGTGCTCATCCAGCTTGAAAACACGCCCCGCATATTGGCGCAGGCCCTCAAAGACCCCATCGCCGTAAAGCACCCCGTGATCAAACACGTTGACGGATGCCTGCTGTGAATCAACCAACTTGCCATCTAACCAAATCCGCTTCGCCATGTCTTTTGCGTTCCTGCTGACAACTACCATGCGGTAGTATGATAATGGTGGTATCGGTGACGGGCAAAGGATTGCGGACGATTGCGGGAGTTTTCAGGCGAATTATGCCAATTTCAAGCGTTTTAATCATTATCGTGGGGCTATTGGCGGCCGGTCTGGCCATTCTGGCCGCGAGCCTGATTGCGGATGAACGTCGGCGGCGACGTGATTTGCAGGCCCTGCGCAAATTTGCCGAGGCCCAGGCGGCCGGAATTGGTGCCCAAGCCGTTGTGCTGCGGCGCTGGGCAGATAACGATTTGCGAGAAATTTACGATCTGTTTGCCGGCCTGATTCAGCAACGCGACAAAGAGCGGCAGGACACGGAATTCAGGGCTAAATTATTGGATGCCACGCTGGAACACATCGACCAGCCGGTGGCAATTGTTGACGTCCAGAACCGGATCATCTGCTGCAACGCGCGTCTGATTGCCTGGCTGCGAGACATTGGTCGCGGACATACGCTGTCAAATGGAGAGGGCGCAAGCAGGCCGCCGGGCGAGGCCAAAAACGAAAATCTGGGAGACTTTCTGCGTGATACGGGTGTGAGCGAACTGATACGCACCACACGGGAAACCGGTCTGGGGTGCACGCGGCACATCAAGCTGGTGGTGGATGGACGCCAGCGATCCGTTGAGGTACTCGCCTCGGGCGTGGTCGCCGGCCAGGCGCAAACACCCATTATTTTAACCTTCCGTGACCAGACGGAATGGATCGCCAGCACCCAGATGAAGGCCGATTTTTCCGCCAATGCCAGCCACGAGCTGCGCACGCCTCTAGCCAGCATTCGCGCCGCAGTTGAAACCGTACTCGACGCTGGCATTGACGATCAAGCCACGGTTAAACGGTGCATGGATATCATTGGTGGTCATGTATCGCGATTACAGTTGCTGGTACAGGACCTGCTCGACCTGTCGCGCACCGAAGACCCCAATGCGCTGGTACGGACTGACCTGATCAAACTGGCGGAATTACAAAACGTGCTGACCCATATTTTCAGTGCCATTGCCGCCCAGAAGGGAATTGAACTTCGGTTTGATATCGCGCCGGATGCGGCGGTAATGCGCGGCGACGAGCGGCTCATCTTACTGACGCTTAAAAATCTGGTCGACAACAGTATTAAATTTACCAGTCATGGCTCGGTTACCGTGCGGTCTTACCGGCAGATGCGCGCGGCTGCCGGGCAGCGTGGTCTGCCGCTACGGACGGGCAACGCCGGAGGCACGGACCGTGAGGAATTTTTAATATTAGAGGTCAAAGATACCGGGTGCGGCATACCGCCGGAAGACCGGCAGCGGGTTTTCGAGCGGTTCTACACGGTTAATCGCAGCCGCGGTGGATCAGATCGGGGTACCGGATTGGGTTTGGCGATCGTGAAACATGCGGTGGCGGGTATGGGCGGCGTTGTTGAGTTGGAAAGCCAGGTAAACATCGGCACCACCATGCGGTGTATCTGGCCAATGAGTCGAGTAGCGGGCGGCAAACCCGAAGTACCAAAGTTGCCGGTGTCATGAGCCGCCGCTGGCCCACACGCTGCCGGGAGCGGCACCATGTGAACCCGGGCGCGGATAATTGCAGGATTGCTGATGAACAAAAATACCGTCACCTCGGATGCGGATAAGCCATCGCCGGATTCAATCGTGCTGATCGGTTTTCGCGGCAGCGGCAAAAGCACAGTGGGGCGCTTGCTTTCGCAGCAACTCGGCCGACCGTTTATTGATACGGATGTGATGATCACACATGCGGCAGGCGAGACCATTAAAGATATATTTGATCGTGGCGGTGAGTCGCTTTTCAGAAAGCTCGAGTCGGAGGCGGTCAGGCAGGCGACGCACATCCCCGGGGCGATTATCAGTGCCGGTGGCGGAGCGGTGCTGGCAGCGGAGAATGCCAGGAGACTCAGGGATTGCGGGTGGGTTATCTGGCTTGACGCCCCGGCTCAGGTTCTGTGGGCACGGATCAATGCCGATACGGCATCACAATCCTCGCGTCCGAATCTTACGTCAGCGGGCGGCTTGAGCGAGGTCAGCGCGTTGCTTGCCCAACGCAAGGATATCTATGCATCGGTTGCCGACGTTGTTGTCGCCGCCGACAGATCGCCTGAGTCCGTGGCGGCGCATATTTTAAATTTGATGTTAAAGCGACAAAACCACATACCGGAATAAATACGCAGGAGCAAAAATTGGCGTCCGGAAGACAGATTATCTCTCTCCCGGACGCCTGAATCGCTTAACCTCAGCCACCGTGCCGCGGGTGATGAGTCTTGACGAAAATTGCGGCAGCCTTGCACTGCTCCAGTGCCTGGCGGGTGGCCGCAAGAGCCGCCACCCGGTGCCCGCCATATTCGGCCTCACCACGGGCGAGAATTTTGGCGGCCATGTGCAATCGCCGCGCAGCCATGAATATCAGATGAATATCCTTGCGCTTATCAGTCATCATGGTGATCGGCGCGACGGGGACCGTAACGGCCTGTGCCGTCCTTGATTGGCTGTTAAAAATGTTACCGGCGATGAACCCGGCACCCATGGCTGCCGTAAGCGTCACAATGACCAGAGGCTTCCGTGAGGTGAACATATTTACACTCCTGAAAAACACCATCTGCAAACCCATCAACCGCACGGTCAATGCTGGTTTGCAGTCATTCGCATCGCTGACCAGCCTGCCATCAACTTTGGTTTTCTCCGCCTGTCGGCGATATTAATCCACTGCTGAGCCTTACGCGCCAGAGATGGGATAGTTGCACCCCGCGCGAGGTGTGCGGATTTATTTTTCCAAATAGACATTGGTAATCCGCAACGATTTACGCCTTGCTTCGTTGTGCCTAAAGTTGCATGAGAACCGCCTTTATGACTGCCGATCTCAGTAAGCCCGCCACCCAGAAGCCCGGGGTGGGCCGCGTCGGAGCGCATTTAACGGCTGTGGCGATTATTTCCGCTTATGGCCTGTTGTTGATGACCTTTTTTGTTCCGGCACATCAGGGCGTGGATCAAAACGGCTACATGACCACGGGACGGGAATTGGCCCAGCATGGGCGGCTTTATTTCATTCCACACAATCCGTATCAATTTATTGGTGCCATGATGGTGCAACTGCCCGATGGCCGGGTTTATGCCAAGTATCCCCCCGGCGTTGGCATGTTGGCCGCCTTGGCGTGGCAGATGGGCGGACGCGACGCCATTTATGCCGTAGACCCCATTTGCATGGTGGCGGGGATGGTGGCGGCGTATTTTTTATTCAGTCAATTGGTAGATGAATTTTTGGCACTCATCGGCGTATTGCTGCTGGTGACCAATCCGGTCATTTTACAGTTCTCGGATGACGCCAATTCGCATGGGGCGGCATTCGGCTTCACGGTTGTCGGCTTCTGTCTGCTGCTGATTTGGCTGCGCCGTGGCGGCTGGCGTTGGGGGATGGCGGCCGGACTGGTACTGGGTTTTTGCCCCTTCATGCGCTACACCGAGGCGTTGTGGTGTATCCCACTGCTGCTGGCGCTATTAATTGCCCGGTTCAAGGACCGACGGCCCTGGAGAGACATCTGGCTTACCGCCGCCGCTTACGCCTTGCCAATCGTCATCCTGATGGGAATTAATTGGATCAGTTTCGGGTATCCATGGCGCACGGGCTACTGGTATTGCGGGGAGCAGGGCGGATTTAGCTGGCGGTATTTCGTCTCAGGTGATCAAACATCCAATTATCAGGGAAACTGGATCACCGCGCTGGGACAATTCGAAAACTTTGGCTTATTTCTCATATTTCCATTGGTTGTGCTTGGGCTGGGGCAATTAATGGCGGATAAACGAAGGTGGGCACTTTTGCTGACAGCCTGGATCGTACCAAGTGCGGGCGTTTATCTGCTTTATTACTGGGCACCCAATCGACTCAATACCGTCGGCTACCTGCGATTTTTTATTGATATTATGCCAGCCATGGTCCTTTGTGCGCTCTGGGCGATGCGCGGCATTTTTGGCACGCACACCACCATGCGAGCGTTGGCAGTCGGTGCACTTTCGGCATTGGCGGGGGCTTATTGCCTGACGCGCAGTGTGCCGGCGCTGGAGCAAATGCATGCCACCAAGCTGGATCTTGCGACCGCGGCACGCGCCTTGCGCCAGCACGTCAAACCGGGTGCGGTGATATTCGCCGACGCGCCTGTCTGCAATTACCTTGGCAGCACGACCGATTACCGACTGTATAACCTGCAGATATTTTCGCCAGTATTTTTTCGTCAATGCATAAAGCTATCCCGAACACCGGGGCCGCACCCGCTCCAGAAGGCCCGTGTGCTCGCTTACTTAAAGCTACTTGGACGCCGGTTGCCGTCGGGGGCGGAAGTTCCATTGCAGCTTGCGCAGTATCACAAGATTGAAATTTCCATCATTCGCCGGGCCGAAGCAAGACACAAAGCCACATACTATGTGCTGCCGGACGGCGATACGTGGCCGGCTATCCCGGATGCCGACGGCTTAAAAGTTACCAAGTTATCGGTCTGGCACGAGATTCTGATCCAACGGCGACGTCGTCCCGGCGGCTTTTGGAACCATCAACAGGATGCGGCCCGAACCATGACGATGGCCCTTTATCGCGTGAGAGTCCCGCCGGCGAAATCGCTTGCCCACGCGTCGACCGAACCGCAACGGACAGCAATTCAAGCGATCACGCTGGCGCACTGACCAACCGTACAACGCCCCAAAATAATCGGAGGGCCGCATAGCTGGTCGGAGAAGCGTTTTTTATCGGTTCAACGCGAGACCTTCGGCAAGTGCATCAAGCCGCCCGGCCTGCCTACCGATACCAGTGAAGTCTGGGGCATGTGTCGAGCAGGGCCGTCAGATCGATACGAGATTGTTCGGTACCGAATTTTTCGGGAGGATCAAGTGCGGACTCAATATATGAAATGTTCATCGGATGCATCGGTAATTCGGGGGCGTAAGACGGCCGAAGCAAATGTGCCCCTGATCATCCCATTTGCCCAGACGCGTATTGCACATCCTGTCAATGTCACCTTTGACACGCCCGATTGCGACATCGATGCGGTTGAGCATGCACGCTTCGCCAATCCGATTGCAGCATTTCCGGCGCATGTACGGTTGATGAATCTGGCGATGGTTTTATTGGCCGGCGCCATGCTGCTGGTAGGTGGATTGTTCATGCCGGGAAATCAGTTCGCGACAAGCTGGTGGCACGTTTCGGGAGATGGGTCGGCGGTGTCGATCTTTCCATCATTATTAAATCACTGGCAGGTTGTCGTGGGCGTGGTTGGCATACTCGTAATTCCGTTTCTAAAAACCCAGAATCGCGGTCGCCTCGCGTTGAGTCTTAGCCTCAGCCTCGGTGCCCTGCTGATCGTTTCACTTCTTGAACAGCGGACCGTTGGAGTACCGCTGGTGGTTATGCCGCTATTTGGCCTGGCCGCCATGGTGATACTTAATGCAGTACTTCGCGCCCGCACGCTGGATCCGAACGTGCGATGTCTGAGGCATTGGCAGTTGTTTGCCGGGCTGACGTCCGCAGCGCTCTGGTCGCTGCCGGCGTATGAATCGATACACGGTGTCGCGATGCGGCAGGTGCTTCAGACGGCGGGTGGCTCCTGGGTGACAGCAGCATTCGCCGGTGCGAGCCTGATGGGCTGTCTGGCCGGCCTCATCAGTGCCCTTGACGGCGGAGATAAATATTCCCCGCTGCGTAATATCACTG
>JAKAYZ010000084.1 GCA_021816165.1 Planctomycetota bacterium
CGCAACTGAACATCTACTTGTTGGATAGCTTCCCGAGGCCCAGAGATCACGGTCTGCTCGGGACTATTGATATTGGCCAAACCTACGCCAGGAAAATCATCCAGTAGCTTAGCCAGTTTATCTGACCCCATCGCCACTGCCATCATGCCGCCAGCTTTTTGCCCCATCGCATCGTGCATGGCTCGACTTCGGGCTCGGGCCAGCGGCAAGATTGAAGTCTCAGGAATCACTCCCGCCGCGCCTAAAGCCATCAGTTCACCAAAGCTGTGTCCACCAACCATATCAGCCATGATGCCCAGTCCAGCCAACCAGCGCGTTGCCGCCATTTCCACCATTACCGGTGACACCGCTATTGAATACACCGCCACCATTTGAGCCGTGTGCGTTGGCAGTGGCCTGCGCATATCCGGCGGAACCTGTTGCGGTTGCGGCGGCAGTCGCCGATGCCGTGTTACCGTTACCGGCATTGCCGGTTTCACCGGCGTAGCCAAAAAAATTGCTGCCGTTCTGATCGCCGTTGTTAGCGTTGGCTGCTGCCGTGACGTTTTCATTCCCGGTCAGGCGCACGGTGGACGAGGCCGTTCCCGAGATGCCGCTTATTCCGTTACCACCGCTTCCCGCAATTGAGTTTGCAGTGCCAGTTAAACTGGAGAAATTGTTTTCAGTTAAGGTCAGATTCGCGGTGGCATTTCCGCCGGCAAATCCCGTTCCACTTCCAGATGAATTACTGGCACCTCCATTGCCTCCGGTGGCAGTAACTGTGGAGGCCAACGGAGTGCCGTTGCCGGCCAGGGATGTGCTGGTGGCGCTGGCAATGGCGTAGCCGCCGGTGCCGCCGGCGTAATCTAAGTGATTAACGTAACCGGCACCACCGGTGGCCGTAGCGGCATTCGGCGCTGCATAGCTCGATGTGGCTGTGGCGTTATAGCCATTGGGGTGGGCGGCGGTGCCGTTACCACCGTTTGAGATCGCCTCGGTGGGAACAAAACTGCTGGCACTGTAAAAGGCCAGCGGGCTGGCGCTGCCAGTGGGAGTGGCGGAAAAATTAAATGCAGTTCCACCCCATGTCTGGGCATTAAAAATTTCAATGGCGTAAAGTCCCGCCGCTGTGAATGTAACCGCCGTATCGCTCGAAACGGTGCTTCCCAATGTTTGATTGGCATTTTGTGCGGCAACCACCGTGCCGTTGCCGGTGGTTCCATTGCCGCCAAGAAGAATCTCCGTGCCATCATCGGCGGGGTTTACATTAAAATCGTAGGTTGAATTGGCCTGAGAAACGTAAACATAACCGATTTCGTCAATGATGGAATTAATCGGTTCGCTCGTGGCTATGCCGTTGTTACTGTTGATTCCCGTATCCCGAAACGAACTGACAAAATTAGCGCTGTAAGTGGTGGTATAAGCTCCCGAACCACTTCCGCCGGAAACCGTTATGCTCCCATTGGCAACCATGGATTCCAGATTGGCCATGCCTTGCAATGTTGGATAACCGGACGCTCCCTGCCCGCCTTCCAACGCGCCGGGACTGCCACTGTACAGCCCCGAACTGGGCGTTATGGCGTAATTGGTGGCCGCGAGGCCAAGTGCGTAACCGGCAGTGCTGCCGGTGAGCATCGCGGAATCTGTATAAGTATTCGGCACCGCCGCTGGAGGTGTGATAAGAACCGACGCATGCGCCGCCAAGCTTGGCAGCGTGGCGGCAACCACGCCGGCGGATAAAGCCGTTAAATGGATCTTCACCGATCGCGAACGATTCCTGCCCATAACTCTGCTCCATCGGTTGCTGCCGACAGGGCGGCAGCATTCCCAAGGCACGCGGCAACAGTGCCTTAAGCTGAAATTGGATCACAATCCAATTTCATTCATGATTTTTCGCGATTTTGGCCCAGACGCGCCCAAACGCCTCGAAGCCCCTTCTCATGACCGCTTCTGTGTAACCATCCTTAATTTCCCCTCGATGAGACTTCCCTGTCTTACCCTGAATCTGAGTATTGTCCGAATGGCAAAAAAAGTCAAGCTTTTTTTTTAAAGTTTTTTGCCGGCCTGATTCGCTGGAAAAGCCGGCTGAGATGCGGTTAATAAAGTGCTCTCGTTATCGGAATATCATGACACCTTGGCCGCCCGAACCATGCCCGGTTGCCGCAGCCGGAAGGCGTGCGTAAAAGACCGGCAAGACAGGCGTGTCAGCAATGTGACAAAAGTGCAACTTTATGTGACGAAAGTCCATTGCGGCGATCCGGCCGGCGCTGTATAAGCTCTGCGCGGGTGCTTGGACGGGGTTTGTTGGAGCGGTGCGCACAGTTGCGGTAATCGCAGCAGGATGGTTGCAGGTATCTGAAATCAAAAACGTCTTCATAATGATGTGCACATATACCCTTGAAATTGCTCAACCCCCGCGGAGGTCATATTGATGAATCGGTTTGCCGCAGTTTGCTGGTTTTTTATGCTGGGCATGGCTGTTCTGTCAGCCGCGAATAACACCGTGTGTGCGCAATCAACAGGTGTCAGCGTTCAGGAAAATAAGACTGCGATTATTCTTAATAACGGACTTATTAAGCTGACTTTTTCCAAGCCGTATGCCCGTATCACTTCGATTATTGATGAAATGGGTTCACGACATCTGGAATTGCTGAATACTTCCATCGGCATGTATTTTGACGCCAATGGTGGCCGCCTGCACAAGCCGCGACATCTGGCCGGCGCGCCCCGGCGCAGAAGCTATTTTGTGCCGTTGCGGGGGCGCGGTTGCCGCGTAATCCGGGATGGTGATCAATCGGCTGAAGTTATTTTCAAGGCGGCACCGTCTTTCTGGTTTCCGTTTGCCATTCAGGCTCATTTTGAACTGCGACGCGGCCAAAGCGGCTTTTATGCCTGGGTTATTTATCATCATCAGGCCGGTACACCCGGTGGTTCGATTGCGCAAACGCGTTTTGTTATAAAGGCGGCGGATGGGCATTCTGTGTTCACCCACTGGGCGGTGGATAAATATGCGGTGCAATCGCCGCTGATGGGGGTGCTGCCGGAACAGCGCATTGTGAGAAAAATTCAGGATGTCACATATCTGCTGTCCAATCGTCAGATCTGGTGCAAATATGATTATTGCCTGTTTAATTATCAATTTCTCTGCTACGGTATGGCCGGGCACAACACCGGTTTGTGGATGACCTGGCCAAGCACCGGCTTTTGCAATGGCGGGCCTTTGCGGCAGGAATTAACCGTTCATCAGCAGCATGTGGGGGACCGGCTCGCCAAGAATAATATTCTGGCAATGATTGACGGTGCCCATTTTGGCGAAGTATCGCTGCGCGTGCCGCGCGCGGACAACTGGACAAAATTCTTCGGACCAATGTTTATATATGTCAATAATGGTCCATCATTAATGGGCTTGTATCGTCAGGCGCGGGCTGTGGCGCGCCGGCAGCGGGCGCAAGCTCCATTTCACTGGTTGCACAGTGCCGACTATCCGCTGGCCCGCGGCGGCGTGGAAGGCGATGTCCATATGACCAATGGGCACAATCCGGCGGGTGCCTGGGCGATTATCAGCGGCAACGGCAACGCCGACTGGGCCTTGCAGGGAAAAAGTTACAATTACTGGACCAAAGTGAAGCCCGGCGGGCGGTTTACCATTGGAAAAATCCGGCCCGGCGTTTATAAGCTTTCCATCTGCGGGGGAAATCAATTTCAGGATTATGTTCAGCACAACATTCATATCGCCGCGGACCGCATGACCAATCTGGGCATCATTCACTGGACGCCGGCCAACCGTGGTAAAACGCTGTGGGAAATAGGTGTCGCCAACCGCTCGGCGCGGGAATTTTTCGACGGCAACAATGTCCGTCATTATCGTAATTTTGTCCGTTATCTGAAGAACTTCCCCGATGATGTCACATATACCATTGGCCGCAGCACGCCGGCCAGGGACTGGAATTTTGCCCAGTGGGGCTGGTACAGCAAAAAGCCCTACTGGACGATCAAATTCAATATGCCGAAACAGCAGCATGGCCAAGCAACGCTGACGTTCGGCTTTTGCGCTGCATTAATGTCGCGTGGCGGACTGGCGGTAACGCTGAATGGCAAACGTATCGCGGTGCTGCATTTGACAAGATCCGGAGCGGCGGTGTATCGCAGCGGTGGGCAGGACAGCAAATACCAGGTGCGGTATGTGAAATTTAATGCGAATCGGCTCCAGGCCGGGCTTAATCGCATCACGCTGGGCTTTACCCGAGCCTTCAAAGCGCCGGCAACATACGCGCAGCAGATGCGCTATCACCCGACACCCATTGGCGCGGTGATTTATGACGCGATTCGACTTCAAGTTCAGCATTAAGTAATGATTTCAAGGAATGATTCATGCGACTCAAAGCCGGTGTGTTAATGTTATTGGCTGTCCCGGCCATGGCGTGTGCGGCGGCTTCCGCCATTACCGTACCCAATATTTTCAGCAGCCACATGGTGCTTCAGCGGATGATGAAAGATCCCGTCTGGGGCACCGCGGCAGCGGGTGAAAAAATAACGGTTCAATTCGCCGGTCAGACCGTAAAGACCCGGGCCAACGCTCATGGCCGGTGGATGGTTCATCTGGCTCCGATGAAAGCCAGCGCCAAACCGCGAACGCTGGTGGTGCTGGGGAAATCATCCCGCCTGACTTTTGATGATGTGCTGGTGGGGGAGGTGTGGCTTTGTTCCGGACAGTCCAATATGGAATATCCCCTGCATGGCTGGTTTCGCGGTGGGCACGGCAAACAGGCTGTGGCAAAAGCCAATTATCCGCTGATCCGGATCATTAACCTGCCGAGCATCGCGGCATCCCACCCCAGGCATAACTTTCCGGTTTGGAATCCAATATTGGGGCGTTGGAACGTCTGTACGCCGAAAACGGCGCAGAGCTTTTCGGCGGTAGGGTATTTCTTTGGCCGAGATTTACAGCGAAAAATCCATATCCCCATCGGATTAATTCAGTCGGCCTGGGGCGGCACACGCATTGAACCCTGGCTGCCGGCCATTGCATATAAAGAAACGCCGGCCCTGCACAAGCAGTGGCAGTGGCTCAAGAAAGCCGAAGCAAAATACCCGGCTTATCAGCGTGCACTGGGACCTTATATGCGGCGTGTGCGAGCATGGTTGAAAGTGGCTGCGGTGCAACGGGCGGCGGGGAAACATGTTTCGCCCCCGCCTGTACCGCCGGTGGATCCCATCGCCGGAAACAAGCAGAACCCCACCGCGATATTCAATGGCCGCATCAGCCCGCTGATACCCCTGGCCATTCGTGGCGTATTGTGGTATCAGGGGGAGAATAATGTCGGCAATAAAAGCATATACTATTATAATCATCTTGCGGCATTAATATCATCATGGCGGCGGCTCTGGCATGAAGGCGATATGCCTTTTCTGCTGGTGCAGATCGCCCCTTTTGATTATGCCCAATATTCCGGCAATCATCTCCAGGAGCCGGAGATATGGCAGGCACAGCAGTGGGCGGCGGAACGCCTGCCGAATTGTGCCATTATCAGCACGCAGGATGCCGACAGCCCCAATCAGGGGCATCCGGTTAACAAACGGCCGGAAGGATATCGCCTGAGCCAATTGGCGTTGGCCAAAGTCTATGGCTTTAAGGATATTTATCCGTACAGCCCGATGTTTAAGTCCATGACGGTTCACGGCGACACGGCGGTTGTGACATTTTCACATATTGACGGGGGGCTGGCCTCGCGGAACGGCAAAGCCCTGAACTGGTTTGAAATAGCCGGAGCGAATCATACATTTGTGCCTGCGCAGGCACAGATTGTCGGCCGCAAGGTCGTGGTGCGGGCTGCGGAAGTCAAAAAACCTGAATTTGTCCGCTTCGGATGGTATGACACGGCCATGCCGAACCTGATTAATAAGGCGGACCTGCCGGCCATGCCCTTCGAGGCGGCGGCAACCAAATAGAACCAACGGGTGATTTTTATTAAAGGACGTCAACCAATGGCAAGCGGCAAAACAATTTGCGCCAATCGTCGTGAGTTTATCAAACTCGCCGGACTTACGGGGCTTCTGGGATTGAGCCTCGGCGAGGGATCTACTTATGCCATGATTGATTCTCCGCGGCGGCATTTCTCCGCGCCGGATCGAATCCGATACGATGGCCTGAGTCTGTTTGTTGAAAACAAGCCTTTTTTTCTTTTCAGCGGTTCATTCCATTATTGCCGTTGTCCGAAGGAATTGTGGCGCGATCGCTTCGCAAAAATTAAAGATGCCGGCTTTAACACCGTGCAGACCTACGTGCCGTGGAATCTCCATGAGCCGGAAATGCCGGCCGATGCGGACGATTATTCCAGAATTGATATGACCCTGTTGGACGAGTTTCTCACGATGTCCGCGGAATTTGGCCTTTATTCAGTGGTTCGCGTCGGGCCATATATGTGCGGAGAATGGGATACCGGCGGCTATCCGCAATGGTTGATTGCCAAAATGCCCCGGCATTATCGTGGCATGTGGGTGCGCAGCGACAATGCCGAGTATACAAAATGGGCAAATCACTGGATGCACTCGGTCTGCCAGACCGTGGCCCGACATCAGATTATCCACAAACCGGTGGGGCAGAACGGCGTTATTCTGGTACAGGTGGAAAATGAGTACGGCCTGATCGGTGTGCCGCTGAATCAGAAGAAGAAGCATCTGGAAGATTTGATCCAGCAAGCCTGGAAAAACGGTATTCACGTGCCGCTGTTTACCAATCTCGCGGGCTTTATCATCGGCAGTCGCGCAAAAATTGCCGGTCAGGTTTTTGATACCATTGATCGTTATCCCGGCTGGCAACTTCCAGCCATGGGGCACCGCATTAAGCATTACCGCACCGCGCAGAAAGACGCCCCGGTGATGGCCGCTGAAATGCAGGGCGGTTATTTTACCAGTGTGGAAGCTACGCCCACACTTAAAACAGATGTCGATTACTACCCGGATAATATCA
This sequence comes from Planctomycetota bacterium, assembly GCA_021816165.1. The sequence continues at coordinate 6,950 of JAKAYZ010000084.1, forward strand.
GTCCGGAACAAATCAATGCCTTAACGCTCTATTCCATGCAGCATGGAATGACCGCCTTGAATTACTACATGCTTTTCGGCGGAACCAATTTCGACGGTCGAGCCGGGCTTAATGTGGCAACAACCTACGACTATAGCGCACCGATCCGGGAATGTGGGGGTGTGGGAGCAAAATGGCTGAAAGTTAAAGCCATCGGTGAAATGCTTAAAGCCCACGGTCCGGCACTGGCGCGGGCAATTCGTACGCCGATAAAAACCCGGGGAGCCGGAAAATACATTCAAGTGGGCGCTCGCCGCGCAACCAACGGTGATCTATATATTTTCGTATTTAATTCCGATCGCGCAAACCGGCAAAGCGGTCGGTTTACCGCGTCTGCCGGCACGCACCGAAACCTGTCAGTGCCGTACCAGTTGGCGGCCGGTGATTTTAAAATTCTGTATCTGCCCGCGAACGCCGGCGCTGCGGCCGACGGTCAATGGCTGCCGGAACCGCAGCATCTGCCCGAACGTCCGACCGATATTCCCGCGGAAGTTCCCATTCGATCCGTAAAAATCCGGGCCGATGAAA
>JAKAYZ010000085.1 GCA_021816165.1 Planctomycetota bacterium
AAGACTATTGCTTTAAGCATGGTGAACGTGAACTTGGCACCGCCGCGTTTATCGACGCCATGCGGCGGGCGGGGTTTGTCCGTGGCCGCCATCCCCAAAGTCGGGCACGTGTGTGGATGCAATTGCGGCTGCTGCCGACTGCCTAATTTTTAGGCAGCGGGCTGTTTGGGCTGTTTTTCACGCGTAAATTAGCAAATTTATAGGGTATATGCAAAATCAAGTAATTATAGGATTTTTTTTGATATGTTCTGATTTACTACAAAAAAATAGCCCAAATAGCCCAAATATGCAAAAACGCCCACAAAAGTGCACTTTTGGCGGGCTGTTTGCGGGCTGTTTTAGCCCAAATCCGGGCTGTTTTTTAATTCACTTTTGCGAAAAATCAGACTGGCGACACACGCACCCGACACACAAATGCCACGGGGCTGTTTTTGCGGGCTGTTTCCGGGCTGTTTTCCGGGCTGTTTTTTGGCACTACTTTCACTGCCTAAAAAATAGGCAATTCCCGGCATCTGGTATGTGCCACATGCCAACGGTAAAATCACCCTTATTGGAGCCACGATCATGCCTAGCTTATTCAAGCGGACACTGCCAAATGGTCAACCATCATCCACATGGATTGGCAAGGTCCGTGCCGATGGCAAATGGCGGAACGTTACCTTGTTCACGGACAAGGCTGCATCCCTTGCCGAACTGACCCGACTGCAATCCATCGCCGACCGCCGTGCGGCGGGACTGCTTACACCGCAAACCGACGCCGCCGACACCCTGCTGGCCCAACACCTTGACGATTACCTTGCTGACTGTACCCGGCACGGGTTTGCGACCAAGCACCTATACATGATTCGCATGATGCTTAAGCGTGTGTTTCGCGATGCCGCATGGGTGCGGTTACGCGATATCACCACCGACTCTGCACGCAAGCTATTCAACCGGCTGATCGATGGCGGCATGTCGCCCGGCACACATAACCGGCATCTGGCATGCCTAAAGGCATTCTGCAACTGGTGCCTTAAGCACGAACGGCTGGTTGCCAACCCTGTTGCACCCATCGCACCGCTGCGGGAACTGCCTAACCGCCGTAGCGCCCTTACGGATGACCAGATGGCAGCACTGCTGGCCCACACGCCTTCACCACGCCCTATTGACCGGCCTACGCCGTGGCGAACTCCGTCAACTGCAATGGGGCGACCTACGGCTTGATGCCCTACCGGCATTCATTCAACTGCGGGCAACCACCACCAAGAATGGCCGCGATGACGTACTGCCGATGCACCCGGAACTGGTTACCTTGTTTCGCGGCATGATGGCCGGGCATCCCAAAGCCAAGGTATTCGCTGCCATCCCCACCATGAAATGCTTTCGCAACGACTTGCGTAAGGCTGGCATCCCCCACGATACGGGTTTGTGCTTTCATAGTCTGCGTCACACATTCTGCACCCGGCTGGTGCGTAGCGGCACCACCCTTAAGGCCGCCCAGCAACTGATGCGTCATTCAACCGTGGAACTGACCGCCAAGGTCTACACGCACCTTGGCATCACCGATACTGCCAGTGCCTTACACGGACTGACACTACCCACACTGCCAACCGCCCAAGTGATGACCGGCACCGACAACCTATCACCACCCAGCCTGCCAACCGACGCACCAAATCATGCACCACTAATGCACCAAACACCACGCGTTTCGGTGCGCTTTGGTGCGCAATCACACAATAGTAACTTATTAGATGACCCAACAGGCGAAAGTGAGAAACCCCCTATGGATACGCGTAAAACCCCTATGGATATTGATAATTTTAATACAGCGGGCGATGGGACTCGAACCCCCCACAATCAGCCAAGATCGCTGGATGACGCAGTGTGCCAAGCGGCGCAGCGGTTTATGTCAGCGATGATTCAACTTCCGCATGACGGAGTTGAATCGAAGGGAGTCGTTATGATTCCACACACGCAATCTCCAGCGCCAACGGCGCAGCAATAATTTGGGAAAATGATGGGCATAAGCGTAACGATACGCCGCCACTTGCGCCATGCGGCGCAGGGGTAGGTCGCGCCGGCTGCACGCGTTGGTTTGGCCCGTCAGTTTCCACAGTTGCCACGCCGCCGACGCGGCGACAAGCTGGGACGGCGAACAGGGCGGCGGACGATACGTGTTCAATGGCAACCCGTCGAGATGGTTGTAGCCGGCGTGTGATTTGCGGCCGGAGAACCGATCCAGGAACATGCCCTGCACCGGCATCCAGAAGCCGTAGTTTCTTTTCAGACGCACCTGATAATCTCCCGGGCCTTTGAGAAGGAACCGGCAGTATTCTCCGCCGAAAAACTGATAGATACGGCTGACGGCCAATGGTTTTTCGTGCTTCAGGGCGAGGGTTGGGTTTTCGCCCCTGGGGTATACCATGGCGAGATAGTCGCGAATTTTGTTCATCCCAGTTTGCCCGTCTTTATTGTGTAAATAAAAACTCAATACATACAGACCGTGTGGAATTTTTACCTTCAGCCACATGTCCGGGCCGTCGGTGTAACGGGGATAGCGGCCACCGGCATCATTCCATTCTCCCTCCACCCGCATGCGCGCATTGGGAAAATAGAGCGTGGACCGCAATGGTGAATTCGTCCATGCCAGATATGCGGCCCAATCACCCTGATTGAAAAACTGCGGATAAGGGGATTGCTCGCGCAGAATTCTGCATGCGCCCTGGCCGCCGAAAAACTGCTCTTCCGCATTGGCGTAGTTGGTGTATCCACAGCATAACCGTGCGTAGTTGACGCCGTAGTGACCAAGCCAGTCGCCTTGCGTGGACCAGTCCTCACGAAGAACCGCCACATCGGCCGGTGCCGCCAGCCCTGCCTTTATCTGCTGTATCAGGTTCTTGAGCGATTTGGCCGCTGGCGCGGGTGCCGGGCGAGGAAGCGGGGCAATTATTTCGTTTGCCGCCGCGTGCCGGTGTACGCTGGCAAGTGCGCCGTGGGGCCGGGCAGCCGATTGAAATACATATACCCCGCCACCATAGACGCCGACCAGTGTCCGTCCTTTCGGCATGACCGCAAAGGCAGATATGTAATCTCCGTTGAGCGCGTTAATGGGCGTAAATATGGCGCGTGCTAATTTCCCGCGGCTAAGGGTCAACATATCGGCACCTGTGTCGCGATGCCCTATCCAGATTGACCCGTTCGGTTCGACGGCAATTGCAGTGATGTAATCCGAGGACATGAGAAATCTGGGGGCCACCCGCTTGAAGTTACCAAGGTTGCGCGGTGGCGGATACATGAACCTGTCCTTAGCGAAATAATTGCGACCGCGAATAAATTGCCAACGACGACCGCCGTCAAGGCCAATGGCCAACCCGTCAACTGTGCCCACATATATGCGGTAATTTGACGAAGGTTTACGGTTGCCGGTTATCGCAGTCTGAATTGCGATGGCATTAACATAGGGGCATGGCAGCCCCTTGCCGAAGGCCGTCAGCGGCACATGCAGCGGACCGCCGATGTGCACCCAGTGACGATAATGATCATTCGCCTTGCCCACGGCCAAGCCATCGGCCTGCAGTCCGACATATAGAGTGCCATCCGGTGCAAACGCCAATGCCGAGATGGCGTCGGACGGGAGCCCATCTGCCATGGTGTAATATTGCCAGCGATGGAATTTGGGTTCATACCGTGAAAGCCCACTGTCGGTGCCGATCCAGATGCTGGAATCAACAGGCGACACAGCAATGGCAAATACCCTTTGCCCCAGAGGCCCATTGACCGAGGCCGCATCCCGCCCCAGCCCCGGGATGGTTTGATAAGACTGAAATTTATCCCCACTGATAACCCCGACGCCGTGACGCAACGAGCCAAGCCAGAGGCGGCCTTGCGCATCAAGCGCAGCGGTGTAAATATTGACTGGCAGGGCATATTGATTCTTCGGGACGTTTTTAGAAAATACATCTCCATCGCGGACAGTGTTGCCTGTTAGCACGCAATGCCACAGCCCAGCACTTTCCGTGCCGATCCAGATGTTTCCCCCTTTTCCAACCACCAAGCTCGTTGTCATCAAGGCATGAGCGTAGGGTGCGAAATGCAATAATTTCGTTGGCTGGACGACGCGTTTGACTGCCGGTGCCGCCTTAGCCGCCTGAACTACACCGCCACAATTGAGCAGCGCCGCCCCAGCGAAGATGGCCAATTGCGCCCATCGCCGGGCTACGTGCATTATCCGTTGTGTGCTGAACTGCCATCGTTTTGAACTCGATAAGCCCCACGATCGATGCAGCAGCGGTCGTTTGGATTGCATGGCGTCTCGCTATCAGTAAGACCTAAGTTGTTTTTCCCTAACCGTGTTATATCCGCTGGCTGGGGGAGATCGCAATGCTGAGGTCAATAAGTAAAATGGGCGGTACCCAATCGCCTGCATGCCGCCAAGATGTGAATCACGCGTTGACATACCCTGCGGGCGGGGCTTGTATTTTTTTAATGGTATCGGCATTACGAGCATGGTGAGGAACCGCAAAAATCCTTGAGAGCCTGTTTGAAAAGTCCGATGCGGGTTGATGGGGGTGGAAAATGGATGGATGCCAGGCCGCTGATCCGAAGCATATTCCGTAATATGTTGAGGATTGAGGACGCCGCAGACGGCCGATTTCCGCCTCCCGGGCGTTCCCGGCGGAGTTGCCAAACAGGCTCTAAGCGGCGTCATGCGGCAGGGCACATTTTCATGATTTCGTTGGTAATGGTTCATGCAGGGTTATAGGGCTGATATAAGGTTGGGAAGGAACCCGAATCAGTTGCAATTCTACGATGGCGCGGCTACAGTTCTTTCACCTCTGCCATGTTCGAGCTAGAGCGGTGTATTGCCTCGGACCGATGAGCACTAGCCAGGACCCCGAGATGGCGAGAACGGACAAGCCTGGTTCCGATTTATCGGAACAGTTGTGGAAGTCCTGAACCGCTACTTGCGCTGGTCCGCCCTTTATATAAGGGTTCGAGCTTTACCGCCTCACGACATTGCGGTGGAGGTTTTTTTAGCATTTCCGAAGGGAAATGCGGAATTCGCCGATAATAGATGTAGTCAGGCGATCATGATCGCCGTGCCAACGGATTGGACTCACCTATGACGGTTCCGATTTACATCCTTGAAGACCACCGGGTGGACGACCTGTTTCCACTTACATACAACCGCCCTGCTTCGCTTTTGCGTTGCGGAAGCGACTTGCTCATAGACAGAATGCTCCGTAACTTACCGCGTCCCCCCGACGGGCTTTTGGTCCGTGACACGTTGGCGGTGAAATACCGCGACAAACTGGGCATACCCATCAACCCGCCGGTGATACCGGCCCGCGGTGCCATATTTATCAACGGCCGCTGGCTGATGACCGAAGCATTTCAAGAACCGCCGCCGGATTCGGCCGGAATTGCGGGCGACGATTTTGCATGGATGCATATCTCCGGATCGCGTCTTAAGACCATTGATCTCAAACGTATTGTGCGATCTAAATTCCTCGACGACTTGAGTCGCGAAATGGCCAATGGTGTTATCGATGCCACCATGATTCGCTATCCGTGGGATCTTCTGCGTCACATTCGACCTTTGCTGGAGGAAGATTTTAAGCGCCGAGGTAACGCCAAAAAAAGCAAACCGATGAAAGGTGTGTATGTGCTGGCGGAGGAGAATATTTATGTCGGCAGCGAGGTTCAAATATTCCCCGGCGTAATTGTAGACGCCACCAATGGGCCGGTTTGGATTGACAATCATGTAATTATTCGCCCCAACGCGGTAATCACCGGGCCGGTTTACATTGGCGAACACTGCGTCATCCGCACCGGGGCGGACATTCGAGAAGAGACGGTGCTGGGCCCCCACTGCCGTGTTGGTGGGGAAGTTTCTGCCTGCCTGTTTCAAGGATTTGCCAACAAACAGCATGATGGCTTTCTGGGCAATAGTGTAATCGGTGAGTGGGTGAACATTGGTGCCGGAACGATCACGAGTAATCTGAAAAATACACTCGGCGAAGTGCGCGTTCCGATCAATGGGCGGCCCCGCCCCACCGGCCTGAAATTTATGGGTTCCATTATCGGGGACCACGCCAAGCTGGGCATTGGCACCATGCTGAGTACCGGCTCGGTGGTGGGCTTTGCGAGCCATGTGGTTACATCGCGACCCCCCAAGTTTGTGCCGAGCTTTTCGTGGGTGACCGATGAGGGTATCAGCCGTCTGGATTTTAATAAAATGACGGCGACCGCCCGGCAGGCGATGGCCCGGCGCAATGTGGAATTAACACTTGCCGATCAGGATATCTTTAATCGCATTCTTTCCAGTTACAGCTCGGTGGAAGAATACGGCTGGCTGCCACAGTAACCCGTGATTATTGCAGCACGCGGCCCTACCACCTACAAGCCGGTCAGCAACTGATCGATCTCCACCCCGAGATGGATGGCAATAAGCCGAAGCGTTTCCCGTTGCGGCATTTTGATCTCTCCGCGTTCGATACGGGCAATAGTTTTGGATGTCAGACCCGGAAAATCCTCCCGTCGGGCACGCCGCAGTTTGCGCAAGTGGCGGATGCGGGAAGCCAGATCGCGCTGCTGTGCCCAGGTGCGGCGGCGGAATTCACGCCGAAACACCGCATCGGTTTCCATCAGCAGATTAACCACCGGAACGCTTTTTCCCGCACTGCTGAGCATTGTGCCGTCGGCTGAAAGTTCAGGGCGTAACTTAATGGCACCTAAATATTTTTTTAACACATCGGTCGAAATGGGGACACTGACCAGGTCAGCCCGCATCAAGGTGAGCAGGCCAGTGGAGGAATCAAAAAGCGATCCGAGCACCACGGATGAGTCGAATTGTTCAATAGCCTTTCGCTTGATGGGTGACAGATGGTCGGGTGAATCGAAATACGCCACCCGTTCAATCCGCCCGATAACGGCGGGCAAAATTTCACTGCGGATGATGAATGGTGCACACATTCCCCAAATGCGTCTGAAATTTTGAGGCGGCGGCAGGGCGAGAACGGCATCAAGCTGCGCCGCCGATTGAACCAGCAGCACGCAATGATCGCCGCGGATATCCGCCGGCGATTGCACCAGGCGGATGCCATGAGATGAATGAGGATTACGCTTGCGTCTGGGCATCAGGCAAATAGTTTAATCGCTGGCGACAGGAATGTCCGGGGCGATTGAACTGGCAGCGCCGGGGTCGCACCCGCATCCGTCCAAGCGCCCATCGCAAGGCGACGGCGAGCTTCGCGCCCGCACGGGGCATTTTCCCCCCGCGTTGCATTTTCCGGTCGCCATTACGCGCCCGCCGCCCATCCGGTGTCCGGATACCCGTGTAAGCCGCGTGGCCCCACGGCACGCGCGATGCCGAGTCGATGCCGCCACCGCAAACCGTAAACCGTAAACCCACCGGTACATGCCCGGGGCGGGAGTCGAACCCGCACGACCGAAAACGGTCACAGGATTTTAAGTCCTGAGCGTCTG
>JAKAYZ010000086.1 GCA_021816165.1 Planctomycetota bacterium
CTCTTGTCGACGGGAGAATTCGCAGATCACCGGCGGGCTGAAACTGGCCGCACTGCAACCGATTTTCACAATTCCAAAATGCGTGGGATTAAGACCGGCATCCAGCATCAGCAAACACAGTGGCAGCGTCCGGCTGCTGCGAAAATAGGGCCAACCTTGCGGTGCCAGCATGCCGGCACCGCCGCCCGGGGCATCGATCCACCGCAACAAATACGGCTCGGCGGCCGCGGGCCGACAGCGACGAAAAATCTCTAGAAACCGGCTTAGGCTAAACAGCGTCACCGGGCTGCCCGGAAGGATGGTTATAATGGCGGATAAGTCTTCCTGTTGATAGCCCGCCCGCAGCAACAAGCCAGTGAGGAAAGGTGAATGCCAATGAATCAGTAGATCGGCGGCGCGGCGCCGATCCGCACCAGAAAATGATTCCTGAACTGGTGCCGTCGCCACCGAAATTCGCCTGCCGCCAACTCTTACCCTCACGAAAGATGTTCCCGGGGCGGAAGCCTTTTTCCACGTGCGGCTGTCCGAATGAAAGACGAACCTCTGCCCACGCGTTTCCACGGCCATCCAGAATAGATCGGCCGTGCCGGGGCCGTCCGGCGCATGACGCCATAGCGAGTTCATGGCACTAAGCCGCACGTATTGACTCGGATCCGCCAAAAGAACATCCAGCAGGGTGCTGCTCCAGGGCGCGGCGATAGGCGCCAATTGGGTGGCCGCCATTGCCCGGTCCCGTCGCGATGGCGAAAATACCGCCCAGACCAGATGGTGCTTGCCGGCGGCTTGAATGGCCGTGGTTAATTCTGCACGCCGCGCCGCAGACAGCGTCCCCAGCCAGCGCCGCCAACCAATGGCCCCTTGCATAAGCCGCAAACGCCGCCAGTACCGGGCGGCGTTGGCCACAGGTTGCGGTATCTTTTCACAGCGCCTCAGCAGCGCCTGTAACGTGCTGGTCCACGTGGGGCGGGCACTCGATTGGCCAGCCGCAGCGCGTAAAACCGGGGCTGGTGCCAACAAGCCCAGGCCACACAGGGCCACCAGCGCCACGGGCACCGTCACTTTAGCCGATAGCTTTCCCGCCGCCCCAAGCCGCAATTGCCACAGTCCAATCATATTTGAACTCCTGTTCGCATGGCCTTGTTCCCGTCAGTACGTTATACTACCATTAAGTAAGTGATAAGTCACAAAATGGAGCGGCAAGGGAACTGCGGAACGCATTTGAGGATTGTTATGATGAACATATCGGCCAAGGCTCAATGGTTGTGTGTCGCGGTGTTGGCGGCCTTGCTTCTCGGCCTGATTTTGCCAGGCTGTCAACTGCACAAACCGCCAGAGCCCAAGGTCGCAACAACTCCTCGGCAGATCAACGCCGCCATGCTCCAGCGGCCTGCACGCATAACGCCCAGCATGCCGGTACGTATTGGCGATATTCAACAGTTACCGCTGGTTGGACACTGTATTACCGCGGTAACCCAGGATTTACAGGGCCGCTGGTGGATCGGCACGGAAGGCCAGGGGATATATTGCTTTGCCCCGCACGCCGGCAAAAGCGGCCGCCCTGAGCATTTCACCAGCAGGAATAATGCGCCAAACAATGTCTATGCCCTGGCCTGCGATGACATGGGCCGGGTGTGGGCGGGCAGTTTGCGGCACGGCGTATGCGTGTATAGTGGCGGGCGATGGCGCGATTATGATGTAATCGCGGGTTTGGGCTATGGCCGGGCGACCGCCGTCCGCGGTGCCCCGATACCGCCCCCGGCTCCTGGTGGTGCCAGCGACAATTCCACGGGCCGTGCCTTCAACACCAGTGGCCGCGCCGGGCCGTTGGGCGCTCGCATTTTTGCCATTGCCACATCCGGCCTCAACGGCAACGTGTGGATCGCCACGTGCCACGGGCTTACACGCTACCGGCTGCATCGCAATATCTGGCAGTACTACACCACCGCCCAGGGTCTGCCTTCCAATGCCATTACCTGCCTCGCTTGTGCCCCCGATGGAACCTTGTTTGTCGGCACCCAGACGTCGGGAATCGCCTATAGTTCACCTTCCAGCCATTACCGGCGGTGGCACCACATCAGCGGTCCCCTGCATTTGCCACTTACGCCAACCGGGCCTGGGCTGCCCTGCAATTTAATTAACGCCCTGCTGGTGGTGCCCCAGGCCAAAATTGGCGGGCAGTGGCATTACACGCTTTACGCCGGCACCGACGCCGGTTTGGCGATTGGCACGGACAATGGACACCGTTGGCGCTTTATCCGCGGGCGCAATTACCTTGCGAAAATCAAGGGGCTTTGGCACGTGCCCGCCCGGTACGACCATCCGACCGCAGCGCAGCTGGCGGGGTTGGTCAGTTCGGACCAGATCACCGCTTTGGCGGAGGATGCCGCGGGCAATATCTGGATCGGCCACCGCACCACCGGCTATGAGGTGTGGAACCAGAATGGCCGGCCGACGTTGCCGCCCGGCCACCCCTTGCAACCAACACCTTACGTAGCGTCGCTGGCGCCGCTGGCCAATGGTGGAATGCTGGTCGGCGGTTATGAAACCGGCTGCTTCCACGTCACCGAACAAGCACCTGGTCCCACTGCCCGAGTGATCGCGTGGCGGCCGCACGTTGCGCCGCCGCTGCCCGCCGGAGCGTGGGCGCCATCTCAGTTCGCCTTGGAACACATCATCGCAACCGTGCAGTCCGGCCAGGGTGCGGCGGTAACGGCGGCGTTTCTCGGGCAGGACTGGCGCACCCAAGGCGACTGGCTTGGCCACTACGGGGTGAATTATGCCCGGTTGTGCGCCGGCACGCCGCAATTTAACAACGCCGAGGAACAATTCTTCGGTGGGCTGGGAGGGGCGGATATCTGGCGGGAAAGCTCGCCCCACCAGTATGCCGGCGATGTGGCGTATTACGTCGCCTGGTATCATTCGCCTTTGCTGCGCACGCTTTATTTCCCGCAGGCCACGCAGCGCATTGAGGCAGAATGGAACGATGCTGGTGGCCGCTATCCACGCCTGTACGATGGCCCCGACATGTGGCTGAGGGTAAAAATTCCGGCCGGCCTGTACCGCCTTAGCTTTTATTTTCACAACAAAGACAACCACAACGGCGAAAACGATCTGCGCGATTACGTGGTGCAGGTGTATCCAAAAGACTCCAGCCCCGCGGTCGCATGGGCAACCCAGCGGCCGCTGGCGCAGGGGCGAGTCATGCAGTTTTGGGGCGGCATGTACATATCCTTTGTGCTCAAAGGCCCGGGCGCGTATCAGGTGCGGCTGAAGCGCAACTATGGCCATTGGATGACGGTGGCCGGAATGTTCCTCGATCGGCTAAGCGGGCCAAAGGGCCTGGCTGGTTATACCAATCTGGATGGCTTGCCGCTGAAAAATTATCGGCCCGCGAGCTTTGCCCCAACGGCCGCAATTGCGGCCACACCAGCCTGGCGGCTCTGGCAACTGCTCAATCAGCGTCGCTCCTATAGCCGGTCGGATTTAGCCTGGCAGTGGCCCGGACGTGTGCTGGCTTATCGCTACGCCCAAGCCCATCACTTTCCCCGAAATCTTTTGGCCCATTGGCGATGGCGGCTATGTCTCTGGACGCCCGCCGATCGACAAGCGTTTAACCATGCCATCGGCCGGCTGGCCAAACGGGCGAATGGGCGCAACTAACGGGGTGTCAGTGCGTAGAGTCTGGGTGATAACCCAGCGGGATCGTCTTGGAGCGGCCAACGGCCGTTTGCGTCACGGGTTGGCGGGGCTTATCATGATATGCGTTTATCATGGGTGAACAGCACTGCTGTCGGCGACCTTATAAGGAGTATGACGATGTTGGGAACATTTCAGCGTTCGCTAATTAGGCTGGCGTTTGGCGTAGGGCTGATGGCGATGGCGGCAGTTTCCAGCGGCGCTTCGGCTGGTCCAGTAGTTACCCCAGCAGTGCCCCCGGCCAAGATGCCTGCCCCCGTCGCCACACCCGCCCAAATTCAACGCTGGATACACCAGTTAGCCAGCGACCAAGATCACGTGTGCCACGTGGCCGCGCAAAAACTACTCAGCGCCGGCGATGCGGCTGTACCCGCAATGAAAGAGGCCTTAAACGGCCTGACCACCCCGAAAATGCGCCGCCTGCTGCGTCAAGATTTGGACAGGATCGCCAACATGGATTTTCTGCGCGGCCCACTGATTACCCTCAACGCCCACAATATGTCCGCCAAACGGGCGTTTAAACTGATCTGTAAGCAGGCTGGAATCAATGTATTTCACCAACAAATTATTCCAAAGGTTACGTTGCGCGTCAAAAATGCACCGTTTTGGCAAGTCATGCAGCAGATGGCGGAGCTGACCAATATTTCGCCATCGATGTATTTCAACCCGGGCACCGGCATACAGCTGGGTAAAAACGGCGTGCTCAGCAAAGGCGACTTTGCCAGTTTTGACGGGGCTTTTGCGGTAGTTGCCCAAAGCATCTCCTACAATCACACGCTTGTTTTTTCGCCGCCCAACCAGCCCCCCACCACCACATTTAACATGATGCTCTGCCTGCTGACCATTCCCGGAAAGACCGGGCCGATTCAGCCCCAGCAGTCGGTGATCCGCAAGGCGGTGGATAATCGCGGCAATTCCCTGCTGCTCGCCACGCCCAACACGGGGCAGATGTGGTACGGGAATTCAATGGCTGCCGCGGTAACCAATTTTTCCATCAATCTCGCCTGGCCGAAGCAGGCTGGAACACGTATCAAAGAACTCAAAGGGTACGTGCCGGTTCAGGTTTCTTACCACCACCGAATGCTCAACCTCAAGATCAAGGCCAAGGGTTCCGCGCACGAGATTTTTAGTGGCGTGCGTGTGTCCACCGGAAACCTGCGCCAGGTCAATGGTCTATGGCAGTTCACCGTTACCATCACGGTACCGTCGTCCATTAACAATACGCTTACGCCGGCGCAGCAGTTTATTGTGAATCAACTGCAAAATTTTAACGCCTTCAATAACAGCGGACCGATCCGGACGGCCACCGGCACAGTGCTGAATCCCAACGGCTGGCAGAGTAGCGGCAGCTATCAGCAGGGTTATGTCTCTACCATTCCCGTGCAGGCCGGTGGCAAACCGGCAAAACTGGTAATGCCCGTATATACCCGGACCAGACTGGTGAAAGTCCCGTTTGATTTAAAGAATATTCCCATGCCGTAGCGGTGTGACCACACCGACCAGCCCCGCCATTGTTTGGCCCGGCCCACTGCGCCTCCGCCCCGCCACAAAATTCAGGCCGTTCCCGCCCCACCCCACAATCGTCACCAAATCCCCATATTTAACGGGAGGGCCTGTATCGCGGGCGTTCTCGCCGGACGTCGATGCGCCCATGTCCCTGGCCAAACAATACCACGGCTCCTCTGCGGGCAGTCTCAGCCTTGGATGCCACAATTGATCGCCCGATCTCGTGCCTTGCCACGGCGAGATGACACTTGTCATGACCCGAGCAACACATGTACAATAATGGCGGATAAATAAGGAAGGATTTTATCATGTTAAGGGACCGCTCAAAAATAAAACCGGATTTTACGGCAAGCAAGTTTTGTCTGCTGGCCAGGCGTGACAGGCGCACATACCCCACCAGTGGGTCTGTAAGGAGCGGGCAACCAGGCCAGCGGCCAAAAGAACCTGCTGGAGGGTGTGAGACTATCCTTGCCCGGACCCTAAAGATGTTCCGGCTCGCGGTGGTGTTCGCCTTGTCTGGCGCATTGGTTGGCTGCTCCGGCACCACCCTTCACGATCTGGTATACGGATATAGAAATCCCAACAACTGGCTCAACCAAGCCCGTACGGACCCATGGATACAGCAGCGCGTTTCGCTCTCGCCCCTGACATCGGCGCAAGCCCGCCAATTGGAAGCGATGGCCTTGCAGGAGTGTGTGGGGCCTTCGTATGTTTTACAGATCACCATGGGCCAATCGCCCGCCGCTCAGGCCCAGCGCCAACGGTATGGACAAAATCAGCAGGGGTGGCAGTTGTATGCCGCGGTAGCTCCGGCTTACGCCGTCTTGCTGATTACCGCCCGCCAGGGTGATGTTCAGGCCCAGACGCATCTGGCGGATTTTTACGCCCAAGAATCGCAGGACTTTGTGCCTCCCTACGGCCAAACCGGAGGTATGTACAATCCATACGCCGCTTACGGCGCCTTGGAACAGGCCCAAAATCAGCCCCGATCATACGTAGCACTTTCGACCATTCTACGTCATGCGGCGGAAGAATGGGCCAACCAGGCTGCCATACGCGCTGTGATCGACGGACGATCTGATTTCGATCTTGGCATGATCTACCAGTGCCGGGCCGGTGTCGCGGAACTGAACTATCCGGCAAAGCTGTGGAACCGGCCGGCCGGTTTTCGCCGTGCCAACATGAGCACAGCCCTGCACTGGTACAAGCTTTCCGCGGGCCAGGGCTATGCCGCCGCGGAAAACTGCCTGGGCGATATTTACACCATCGGCGCGCCAGGTATTGTTCCCAATGCAGCCCGGGCATTTCATTGGTACCGCCTGGCCGCCGCCCAAGGCGTGCCCAATGCCGAATACCAGTTGGCTCGGGCCTACCGCTATGGTTTGGGAACACAGACCAATATTTTCCAAAGCACCATCTGGCTGAATCGGGCGGTGGCGGCCAAGTGGCCACTGGCCATTGACCTTGCCGCCCACATCTTTATGAAGCCGGTGGTGGCGGCGGCCCAACGCGGAAACCCGGCGGTGCAGTTGCGCCTCGCCCTGGCCTACTACAATGGCCATTACAAAGGCTACGCCATTCCCAAAAACTATGTGAAGGCCTTTTATTGGTTTAAAAAATGTTCTCCCTCCGGCAAGGTCCGGACGGACTTCTACCTCGGACGCTGCTACCAGGTGGGTTTGGGAACCGCGGTGAATTACCCCAAAGCCGCAGCCTGGTATCAATTGGCGGCCAAACAGGGCAATGGTGCCGCCGAAAACAATATAGGCATTATGTATGAGCGCGGTGATTATTTTGCGCAAAGCGACGCCAAGGCCGCCGCCTGCTATATGATTGCCTCGCACGAAGGCAACGCCCAGGCCACAAGTAACCTCAATGCCATGCTGAGGAAGGACATTGTTCAAAGCCCCCATCCCCAAGAGTTCATCGCCCGGCTCAACAACAGCATTAGCGCCATGATCGAAGGCGGCATGGTTCACATGGCCATAGCACAGCAAGAACAGGAATTTCGGCAATACTGCCAACAGCAAGAGCAGATGGATTTGCAGCAGCAATTGGACTACGCCCAGGAAGAACAGGCGCAGGCCCAGGAAAACCTTGAAGCAGCCCAACAGCAAAGTGACGACGCCAACGCCCAGCAGGAAGACCAGCCCGACGATCAGCCGCCGCCAGAACCCGGCGGCGATTAAACTAAAGTCAGTATCGTCACCAGACGGCCCGGGCGGGCCAGCACCCACCAGGCAGCGCATCGCGGTC
>JAKAYZ010000087.1 GCA_021816165.1 Planctomycetota bacterium
GAAATCACGATGGCGGCGGCGTTTGTGCTGCCGACAAACTCACCGACG
The DNA here is from genome assembly GCA_021816165.1 of Planctomycetota bacterium. The sequence goes on from JAKAYZ010000087.1 coordinate 49, forward strand.
GTTGTGACCTGTACACACCCACCTTAGAGTTTTACCGCTGGCGTGCCTGGTTGGAAAGCCATTGGCGACGCATTGGTTTCGATCAGCCGCTGATGGTGCTGGAATACCGCTGTGCGGATTTTGGCGAATGGGGCGGCCCACCGGTGGTTCCCCGATGGGATCCGGTTCATTGGTATATTTCTCAAGACCGCCTGTTTATGGCCTTGGGCGCCAATGTATTGAATCACTTTGTCGGTGCGGGCGGTATCACGCCGGTGCAATTCTCGGATGATGCCCGCGTCACATCTTACGGCGAGAATGCGCCGATTTCTCCGTGGGGCGCACTCACGCCGGTGTTTTATGAAATGCGACTGCTGGGCGAGCTGGTGCAAAGCGTCAATACCGCCCTGGCACGATCCCGGCCCTGGCCGATTGGCTGGGGCACGGATAATACGCAGGTGGAATGTCTGGCCCGGCGCGGCGAGCAAGCCACATTTCTGATTCTCGCCAACCATTCCAATCTGCCGCAGGAATTTCTCGTTACACTGCCGGGGGGGCGGTTGTTGCCAGAACACGGCCGACTGTCCATTGAGCCGTATCGCACAGAGCTGCTGCTGCTGGATGCGGATTTGGGCGATAACCTTCGGCTGCAATTCTGCACCCACCAGATCATGAAGGTGTGGCAATGGAAAAGTCGCCTGTTACTGGTGGTTTACGGTCCGGTTGGCACGCAAGGATACCTGCAGATGCGTAGCCAACAGGATCAGGCTAAAGTTGAGTTCCACGTGGACAAAACGGTACACCGCCACCAGACCCAATGCGGCGCATATCAGTTGGATGTGTATGTGGCGTCACGGGAGGTAGCGGAGCGGACCTGGTTTGTGAAAAGCAACGATGGCGCAACGGTTCCGGTGTTCAGCAACTTGGATTTGGTGCGCTGGCAAAAAGAACCTTCTGATCCGGCGCGAGCGGAAATCACCACGGACCGCGCGCTGCACTTGGTGTTTCCTGATTTTGTAAAATCCTTACAAGTCAATGGCCATGCGGCGGAACTGACTGCCGGGATGGATGGCCTGGCCAGCACCAATTTGGATCTGCCAAAAGTGCCGACGGAGGAAGTTGTGCTGGGTGTGCCGGAAGCGCGTGCCGAAGCCGATTGGGGGCAGGAAAATCCAACCCCAGCCGATGGCTGGCAAAAGGTCGTGGCCTGGGGTGCCGCTGCTCACGTGCTATTGGAGCCGTCTACGTATGAGTGGATCAAACCATTTGAGGTTGCCGGAGAACTTCCGGATGCCCTTGAATTTTTGGGAATTACGGGAGTTGAAATTGCCGCGAGTCTCAATGGCAAATTTCTAGGCGTATATCCAGACCGCCGTTTACCAGGTACCAATGGCCGCCCGTCGTATAATGCTATTTTTGACGTGACTGGAGCCATCCATGCGGGAACCAACAGGCTGGCCGTGCGAATGAGCTTTCCTGGGCGGCATAATTCCGGCCGTCCCATTTTTGCCGGGCTTTCGCAGCCGGTGGTCCTGCGGCGTGGCCCCCGCTTGACGGAGGTGATTCCGCGCTGGAAGGTTTCGCCAGTCAGCAGCCGCAAATGGTTCGTCCGCGAGTTGGATGCCATGACCGGTCCGCCCGAAGCGACCACCAACTGGGAGTGGATTGACCTGGCTGTGCCCAATGCCCACCGGCATGGAACTGGCAGCCCGCACTGGCGCGAGGCGCGCTGGTATCAAGCGGAAGTAAAAATCCCGCCCGCTTTCCGGAATCGACCGCTTTTTCTGGAATGTCCGCCCGTTGAAGAGGCGTGGCTTTATGCTGGTGGCCGCTGCTTGGGGCATACCCACATGGCATCCAGTAGCACGTTTGATCTGTCCGCATTTTCCGCGTTGCCGGAGGTAACTGTGACCTTGGCGGTCCGGTACAATTGGTACGGGGCCTTCATTGGCCTGTCCGGACCGCCGCGATTGGTGACGGCCGATCAGGCTTTAGATTCTCTGTGGTGGTTTCGGCCAGGATCGGAAGGGTTGCGCCAAAACTGGCCTGCCACATCATCGGGATGGTTGCCTCGGACACAGGTAAAACCGGCCCGACGAATGTGGCTGCGGCAGAAGGTGACCATCCACAAGGCTCCGGAACTGATAGCTCCCCTGTACGTGGAACTGATGGATTTCAAAACCCATGCGACCGTTTATTGGAATGGCGTACCGATCGGCCTCTATGCGTCCACCGACGTCGGCAACAGGTTTTATATTCCAGATAATCTTGTGCAGCATGAAAACCATTTGGTGGTGATGGTGGACGGCTATGCAGTCATCGCCCAGTTAGGCCAAGTCTGTGTTGGGTCTTACCAGCGTTCACGGGGGGTGGATTTGCGGCTGACGGTTTAAGATCGACTTTTGCCATTTTTGGAGGAACCCGCCTTCTGCGGCATCGTGCCGACTCGAAGGCTTTGTCCTGATGGCCGCCGGGATTCTCGCCGGTGGCTCCTTGCATCGGGCCGATTTCAGACCAATCAATCCCCAATTGCAGCTGAAACGGAGCACTAACGTGTGCGGATGGACCGCTGGCGAGTGGCAATGCGCACAGCGGCGCTGAAAACCAGCACCATGCTTACCAGCACCAGCGATGCCGTCCAAGCCTGCGCCCGCCAGTGCGGATCATCGGACTGCGAGTAGTTGTAAATCTGTTCGGTTAAGGATGGCATTTGCCGATTGGGATTGTACACCATGGCGTCATTGCCGAAGGCGGTAAAAAACAGCGGCGCCGTTTCCCCGGCGACGCGGGCGATGGCCAGCAGAATGCCGGTGATGATGCCGGCCTTGGCGCTGGGCAGGACCACGCGCCAAAGCGTTTCCGCTTTCGAGGCCCCAACACCGGCCGACGCCTCGCGGTGCGCCAGAGGCACCAGCCGCAGCATTTCTTCGGTAGCCCGGGCAATAATGGGCACCATGATAAGTGCCAGGGCCAATCCGCCGGCCCAACCCGAATATCCATTGGTGATCCCCAGCCAGGATTGCACCCGATGGAAATATAAGGACACATGCCCCAATACCCCGGCATAACCTTGCGGCCGGACCACCATAATTTGATAGACCACTACTCCAAAGAGAATTGTCGGCGTTCCGGCCAGCACGTCCAACGTGAGTCGAACGCCATGGGTGGACCATCCCTTGGGTGCGTATTCAGCAAGGTAAATGCCGCAGAGCATGCCGATGGGTACGCCAATCAGGCTGGCGATAATCGCAAGCATAACTGTGCCCACGATACAGTTCCGCATGCCCATAGGCTCCTGCAGGGGTAAATTAGTAAAGAAGCTCCAGTGCAGGCCGCTGATACCCTTCCAAACCATATAACCCAGAATGAGAAACAGCATCGCCAGAGCCACGACCGCTGCGGCGGAGCAGAGTATCTTGGCCAAAGCGCTGACCAGACGCGGCCACCACTCATGATGGTGATAGTTCTGTGGTTTGGGCGTTGTTTCCAGGGCCATAAAATCCGACTCCTTGATCAGGCCGGGCTGATGCGGTTCAGCAGTACTCGGGCGGCGATATTGGTAAACAGGGCGCTGATCAGCAGCGTCAAAGCCACGTACATCATGGCGCTAAAATAAATGGGATGATCCGCCTCCAGAAATTCATTGACGAATACGCCGGCCATGGTTTGTCCGCCGGCGAACAAACTGGAACTGACGCGATCGGTGTTGCCAATCACCATGACTACAGCCATGGTTTCGCCGATGGCTCTGGCCATGCCTAAGACGGCCGCACCAAAAATTCCGACGCGGCAGTAGCTCAGTGCCAGCCGCGTGGTCTGCCACCAGGTGGCTCCCAGCCCATAAGCACCCTGTTCAAGCTCCTGTGGAAATTGCTGCAGGACGTCACGGGTAATGGCGGTAATGATCGGGAGAATCATAATAGTGAGTATCAGACCGCCTGCCAGATAGTCACTGCCCGATGGGCCGCCATGCACCAGATTGGCTGGAAAATATTCCGTGCGGTTGCCGGGATAATGGCCGACGGGAATTAACTTGATATTCCGCAGGGCTTTCCACAGCCACATTTCAATATTTGTTTGCAGCCATGGCGACATGACAAAAGCTCCCCACAATCCATATACCACGCTGGGAATGGCCGCCAGAAGTTCCACCAGAAAAGAAACCGGTCCGGCCAGCCACTGCGGTGCGATGCGCGTGATGAACACCGCACAGCCAATGCTTAGCGGAACGGCCAGCAGCAGGGCAATGAAGGTGGTAACGGCCGTGCCATACGCAAAGGCCAGCACCCCATATTTATCCATACCCGGGACGGGATTCCAGGTGGAAGTGGTGAAAAACTTCCAGCCAATCTGGCCGATGGCCATCCAGGATCCGTTCAGGAGTACGGCAAATATCAGCAGTAAAATGCCGAACATCACCACCACCCCGCCTATCGACAGGCTAATGGTCACGCGGTCCAGAACGCCACGAAAAAAGCGGTGCCAAGGGTTGGATACCGGTGCTAGCGAATTGGGGGTGGTGGGTTCAGACATCATCTTTCCCGGGCGAACCAGGTAACAGCCATGGACAATTCACATTCGGAAAACGCAAGCCGCGGATCGGGTCGTCAATATTCGTACCTGAGAAGCAGCCTTAACCGGTGACCTCGATCGATAGAGCAAGCCGGTTCCGGCGAACCGGAACCGGCTGCGCTCCATGATCTTACTTGAAAAACTTATCAATAATGCAGGTGGTGCCCCTTCCAGGTGGCTTTAGCCAACTGGGCGAGTACCTGTTTCTGCATCGCTGGCCCCAGGCGAATGTACTGCATGGTTTTGGCGTACTTTTGGCCGGTGGTCAGAATCCAGTGGATGAATTCAAGTGTGGCTTTGGCCTTGGCCTTGCTCATATAACCCAAGTCCCGATCGACGATGAGGTAAGTAAAGCCGGAAATCGGATAAGCCTTTTTGCCGGAAGGGTTGATGATGTGCAGACGCAGATCAGCAGGCAGGTGTTCCACCACCGCCTTCTGGGCCGCAATGACCGACGGCATGGAAGGTTGAATGGCGTAACCGTCCTTGTTGATCAGCTTGGCCACCGGAAAATGTCCGGTGATGGCGTAGGCATATTCCAGGTAGCCCAGGCCACCGCGGGTTTTTTCGATCAGGGCTGCAACACCGGGGTTCCCCTTACCGCCGCGACCTACCGGCCAGTTGACGGATGTGGATTGCCCCACCTGCTTTTTCCAGGTCGGGCTGACTTTACAAAGGTATCCGGTGAAAATGAAGGTGGTGCCGGAACCATCCGAGCGATGGGCTACCAGAATCGGCAGGTCCGGTAGTTTCACTCCCGGGTTGAGTTTCTGAATAGCCGGATCGTTCCAGCGGGTCACTTCGCCCAAATAAATATCGGCGATCAATTTGCCGTTCATGACCAACTGCTTGTGTACCATCGGAAGGTTGTAGCTCATCACTTCCGGGCCGGCTACTTCCGGCATGTGTAACACGTGGCCACCGGCCTGCTGGATCTGAGCATCGCTCATGTAGGCGTCCGATCCGCAGAAGTCGATGGTTTTCCCGATCAGCCCATTGATGCCGCCGCCCGAGCCAATGGCCTCGTAATCTACCTTAATGTTCGGATGGCTGTGTTGGAAAATCTTCATCCACTGGTACATGATCGGGGCCACAAATGTGGACCCGGCTCCCGAAATCTCCACCGCCCGGCTGGTGCCCACGGTGCCGATGGCCAGCAACGCTGCCGGTGCTGCAACCATCAGAAACTTGCGAAACGATTTGAACATATCTGATCCTTTCACTTTATGTTCAGGTCCCTGCCGGTGCCGGATTGAACATTCAACCACACGTCGCACCCATCAGGTGACGGGCAGCATTAGAACCCGGCATGATGAGACTTGCGTGAAGGTAACGTAAGGGAATAAGTAAGCTTTTTCCGCCGATCAGCCGAACTGCCCGGTGACGTAGGCCAGTGTCTGGTGTTGCTGCGGATTATGGAACATTTTGTCGGTTGGTCCGGCTTCCACCAGATTTCCCATGTAGAAAAATGCGGTCTGATGGGCCACCCGTACGGCCTGATGCATATTATGCGTGACAATGACAATGGTAATCGTCTTGCTGAGTTCATTGATGAGCGATTCAATGGTTTTGGTGGCAATGGGGTCCAGGGCCGAACAGGGTTCATCCATCAGGAGCACATCCGGATCCACCGCAATCGCCCGGGCGATGCACAGGCGCTGCTGCTGCCCGCCGGAAAGTGACAGAGCTGAAGCATGCAGGCGGTCTTTGACTTCTTCCCACAGGCCGGCCAGACGCAGAGATTTTTCAACCTTATCGGCAATCACCTTCTTGCCGCGCACACCGTGAATGCGCAGTGGATAGGCGACATTTTCGTGAATACTTTTCGAAAATGGATTGGGCTTCTGAAACACCATGCCGGTGCGTTTGCGAAGTTCCATGACATCTGTGCCGTGGGCATAAATATCGGCACCATGTATTTTTACCGACCCTTCTACGCGGCAGTACCTCACCAGATCGTTCATACGGTTGAAGCAGCGAAGAATGGTCGATTTGCCGCAGCCGGAAGGACCGATGAACGCTGTGACTTCCCGATGATTGATCTTCAGATTCACATTATGGACAGCCTTGTGTTGGCCATAGAACACATCCAGATTCTGCACTTCCACCGCTTGGCGCACCGCTGTTTCTGGCGCGGTAACAGCAACGGGCAGGCCGTGAGCTGCCGTGCCGTGAGTCTTTTGGGGAGGATTGGCCGATGTATCCGCGAGTATCATATCAATTACCTCCGTAGCAATACAGGTTGCCATCAGCATCACTGTGAAGCCGGCAGCACCCAAGCCACTTCCAGCATACGCCTGAGCCGGTGGGTGTTGCAAGAAAAAAGAGCCAAAATGGCCTTATTTTTGTGGGTATTAGCGCAAACTTATCATGGCTGTGGCCAAATCTTTGCCATTTCTTAATATAAGGCTGCGGTTCAGGGTCGAGATGGGGTAGACTTGCTCCCGCACACCCCGGCCCGCGTTGCTGCGGTGGGTGGCTGCTGCGGATAACAACCGAATTCCTTCCAGGTGTCCAGCATGAGTTGGTAGCGGGCCAAACGCATGCCAGTATAGATGCAGTTGCTGGTGCAGAAAATATAGCCACCGTCCGGCATGCCATGGCGCAGCGAATAACGTACGGAATCAATCACCTCGGCATCTGTGCCGGTATCGAGGGCGGCGCAATTGACGTTGCCGCACAGGCAGACTTGATGGCCATAAAGACGCTTTACCTGGGCGATATCCACGCCGCCCTGGGGGTCCAGAGAATGCAGCGCGTGCGGTTGAGTTTGCATCAGTTGATCGATAATGGGCATGATGTTGCCATCCGTGTGTTTAATAGCATAAAAGCCGCGGTCGCGGTAGGCCCG
>JAKAYZ010000088.1 GCA_021816165.1 Planctomycetota bacterium
CTTACCCCGAGCCACCATTTATAGCGGCAGTTACTATCTGCTGGCGGGGATATTCTGCATGGTAAGCTTTCACGGAGCGCCGATGTTCAATCCCTGGATCATGGGGCTGGTTTTCGGCATGGGCCAATTCGCCACCGCCGCCATACTTTTTTACACGCTGGAGCGAAAACATGAATCCATCTGATTCGGAAAAGACCGCCGGACGCTACGCCTACGACGGGCTTGATCGCATCATTCACGAAAAAGCCCGCTTGAGTATTATTGCCTCGCTGGCCGGTCATTCCGAAGGCCTTCTGTTTAACGAATTAAAAGAGCTTTGCTCGCTCACCGATGGCAACTTAAGCCGCCATCTGGCCATTTTACAGGAAGCGGATCTGGTGCAGATGTGGAAAGGCTCACGGAATAATCGGCCGCAAACCCTGGCCCGCCTCACCCAGCATGGCCGCCGTCGATTTCTCGAATACGTCACCCGGTTGGAGTGTGTCATTGCTGACGCATCGCGGCTTGACCAGCAGCCCGATGCCGGTGCGGCGCTACGTCCGCGAACGACATAATTTTTTTGATTGTTTACTTTGCGTTGCAAAGTATAACTTCCATTGATCAACGGCAAAAGAAAGGAGTGGGTCATGCAAATTCTTAAAGCGCAGGACATGGGCATGTGCTTCGGCGTGCGCGACGCTTTGGCCAAAACCCAAACCATCAGTGATCCCGTGCAGGTAACGGTATTCGGACAACTGGTGCATAACCCGGTGGTCAGTGAGCGCCTGGCGGCACGCGGCTTTGGCATGCTCGAGGAGGGCCAACGTGGCCATCTGCCGGATTCCACCCACGTCTTGATCACGGCCCACGGCATCAGCGAAAGAACCCGTTCTGCCTTGCTGGCCGCAGGCAAGCATCTTATTGACACCACGTGTCCGCTGGTCAAAAAGGCCCACGCGGCCGCCCAGCGTTTGCGGGATCAGGGTTGCCACGTCATCGTCATCGGCACGCCCGGCCATGTGGAAGTCAACGGCATTGTGGAAGATCTCACCTCGTTTGCAATCGTTGAAAATCCGCAGGCTGTGGCAAGGTATCCATTCACCAAGCTCGGCATTGTCTGCCAAACCACCACCCCGACCACCGTAGCCGCCGCCGTTCGAGCCAAAGTCGCCCAACTGAACCCCCACGCCCACATCCAGTTCATTGACACGGTATGTCAGCCCACCAAAGATCGCCAGATTGCGCTGGAAGAGTTGCTCAGTCAGGTGCAGGCCATGGTCGTAGTCGGCGGTCATCATTCGAACAACACCCGCCGACTTGTGGACCGCTGCCGCCAGCGCCACATCCGCGCCTATCACGTGCAATGTGCCGCCGAACTCCAACCGCAATGGTTTAAGGGCGTGCAAACCGTGGGTCTTACCGCCGGCACCAGCACCCTGCCCGAAACCATTGATGCTGTATACCACGCCCTCTCTACCATCTCCAACCATCCCCAGACTACGCCTGTCCGGCCCCGGCCGGCACGAGACTGGCGAAAAAATCAATCTTCGGCCACAGGCTCCGCCCGGCGCCACCGCGCTGGTACCACCCTTCCCGCCAGCCTCATGACGCGGCAAGAACGCTCCGACGAGGCCACCGCTGGCGATACCTGCGCCAGCCGCTGGTCGCCAGCCAAGGCCGGGTAGCGACTTGTTACCAGCACGGTCGCCAGCAGAAAAGAAGCCCATAGTACTACGTCCATTGAATCGAAATAATGCCGGCCATCGGGGCCGAAAATTTTGGCCAAATCCGAAGTCCATGGCATCAGCACCGCAACTCCCAGCAGCGCCGCCCACGCCCAGCGCCGTGTTTGCTCCGGCGCCGCCGCGTCACTGGCCATCATGGCCGTGGCCATAAGTGCCAGGATGAGCGTCACGTAATGTGGTACCCAGGTGCGCTCCGACGCCCAGAGCATAAACATTCCGATACACCCGATTTCCATCAGATACCGGCGGCACTGAAGGTTTTGCAATGGCCGGCGCGCCCAGATCATCCCCGCCACCGCAATCACTGCCAGCACTCCCCGCCATATCCAAGTAACCACCTTTGGCGAAAAATTGACGATATTGACATAATGATCAACCGTGTGTCCATGCCGCATATCCTGCCACGCTGGCACATGCTCCAACAGTCGCTTGATCAATTCCGGAATCGATTCTCCATTGGCAAACTTGATCACGCCCCCCGTCACATAAGGTAGAATCATGATGGAGGCCCACTGGTGCAGCCAAACGATATTCTGGTGCCAGGAAAAAAACACCGCCGGCACCACGAACAACCAGAGCCCAATGCCCGCCAAAATGCCCAGCACAATTCGCCAACGCCGGCGATAGATGAAATATGCTAAAAATGCCAATGGCGTTATCTTAATGCAAATCGCCAGCGCCACCATAAGCCCAGCACCCCATTGGTGCCGGTGGGTTTCGCCTTGCGCCAGCCACAGCCCGATCACCAGCGGGAGCAACATCAGCAGGTTCATCTGGCCTTCCTGCACATCGCCGATGACCGGAAAAAACCATCCTGCGGCCACCAGCAGCACCGCTGCGGTTTCCAGCCTGACGCCCACCCGCCGCACCATGGCCAGCAGCAGCAAAAAAATGGGTACGAACAGAAACGGCTTGGTGAGCACCCACGCCGCCTGGGCCATCGGACGCGACAGGAGTGTATAAGGAGCCACAAATAAAAGCGCCAACGGCGGCAGGGGAAACCGGTCGCTTCGATAGGCCTGGTGTGCATAAATAAATGCCGGCACCGTCTTCATGTAAGAATCGAAGGCATCGATGTGGACGTTCTGGTCCATTTGGCGGGCCACTTTGGCGTGTGCCTGCAGCGCCAGCACAAGGCTGGCCAGCACCACCACCAGCAAGCCCACAACTTTGAGCCGCCGACGCCATAGCTCATCACCAACTGCACCAGATTCCAGTCGCCTCATCGTTGCCTTATCGCCGAAGTCTTCGCTTTGGGCAAGGCAAAATATTAACAAACCGTTAAGACGCCGGCTGGGCCAGCAAGCGTGCCCCCGCATGAGAGTTGTGCGCCAAAGCAACCCAGCACAGAGCTCTTTCCGCCATCGTGCCGGTGAATCCACCGAACCGCCGTGCCCCCAATGGCTGGCCCGGCCCGATGCACCTCACGGCCCATCATGCCGGGAACCTGATGCCACAACCACGGCCTGCCGCTGGACCATCGGTTGCCTGGCTCTTATAACAGCGTTCCTATGTCGCTCACATTTGAAATTTTACATCAGGATTCCGGTTGCCAGGCCCGCGCCGGCCGCATTTCTACCCGGCACGGTAGCTTTGAAACCCCTGCATTCATGGCGGTGGGAACGCGCGGCAGCGTCAAGGGGCTTACCCCGCACATGCTTGGTGCCGCCGGATGTGAAATCCTGCTCGGCAACACCTATCACCTCATGCTGCGGCCTGGTGCCGAAACGGTTGCCGCCCTCGGGGGCTTGCAGAAATTCGCGGGATGGCATCGTCCCATGCTCACCGATTCCGGCGGTTTTCAGGTCTTTTCGCTGGCGGAACTGCGCAGTTTTGATGACGCGGGGGTGAATTTTCGCTCCCATATTGATGGCACCATGGTGCATTTAGGGCCGTCGGAATCCATGCGTGTTCAGCACCTGCTGGGCGCGGACATCGCCATGGCTTTTGACGATTGCCCGCCCGCCGATTGCCAGCGGCAACGTCTGGCCGAGGCCATGGCCCGTACGCTCGCCTGGGCCAAAACCAGCAAACAGGTCCATGATGCCTTGGACGTGTCGCAGTGTCAGGCGCTCTTTGGCATTGTACAAGGGGGTACGGACCCGCAGGCTCGCCAACTCTGTGCCCAGGAACTGGTGGCCTTGAATTTTGACGGTTACGCCATCGGCGGCTTGGCGGTGGGCGAAGGGCACGCCCGCATGGTGCAGGCCATCGGTCACACCGTGCCGTTTTTGCCCTATGATCGTCCGCGGTATCTAATGGGGGTCGGTTATCCGCGGGATATCTTACAAGCCGTCAAAAACGGCGTGGATATGTTTGACTGCGTACTGCCCACCCGCAATGGCCGCAATGCTCTGGCGTTCACGCGAAACGGTCCGCTGCGGCTCAGAAATGCCCAATACATCCGCGATGCCAGGCCGATTGAAGCGGAATGTGACGGCTACTGCTGTCAAAATTTCTCCCGCGGCTACATTCGACACTTGTTTTCCGTCGGCGAAATGCTGGGCCCGACTTTGGTATCGCTCCATAACGTCCATTTTTTCCAGCGGTGGATGCTGGACATTCGCCGTGCCATCCGGGACAATGCTTTGTCCGGCCTGAAGGCTTGGGATTCTGATCTTCCGGATGCTGCGCCTTAACCGGCTCACCAGCCGTAAGTCCGCAGGATGTCTCCAAGCCGATGGGCGGATGACCAGACGCCGATGAGCTGCTTGCCGCAGCTCGGTGGCTGGCTCAAGAAACGGTGCGAAATTTAATTGCAGGTGGAATCATGTTGCGTGTAACATCAACGAAACAAATGTTTGTGGTGGCAGCGGTTGCCGGTCTGATCATCCCAGCGGCAACGCCCCATTGGTTTAATACCAAGGCGCAGGGCCAGGTAACCGCGGTGGTCAAACCGGCAGGGGCCCCGCCGGTGGCCAATAACGCTGGCGGCACCAATCCGGCGGCTGACAACACGGCGGTGGTGACTCCGGCGACGCCCGCCACGCCTTCCGGCAAAACAGTGGCCAGCGGTGCCAAGGCCACGGTGACCAGCAAAGCCGGCGCGGCCACAGGTAAAACCGCACCCACCACTCAACCAGCAGCAGCCCCGGCCAATAACAGCTGGTTTACATTTTTGATGCTCGGTGCGGCCGCGATACTGGTCATCATGCTGATTCGCGGCCCACGCAAGGAAGAAAAAAAGCGTAAGCAAATGCTCTCCACTATGAAAAAGGGGAGCCGCGTGGTCACCATCGGCGGGCTGGTCGGTTCCGTGGTGGATGTGCGCGACGATGTGGTGGTGCTCAAGGTGGATGAATCTGCCAATGTCAAAGCCCATTACCTGAAAAGTGCCATTTCCCGTGTGCTGGCCGAAGATGATTCACCGGAAGATAAGAAGAATTGAACCCAGCTGCGGTGGATTTTCTGATACCACTGCAACAGCCCGCATCGGATGAAACTCCATAATGCAGCGTCTTGGGTGGCGGGCGCGAAAAAAAGGGTCCGTCCGGGGCCGGCGGCGGAATTGATAGCCATGATGGAACGAATATGAAAACCAATCTTCTGGGCAGATTTTCCATTATCTTTGCGGCCATTGCGTTGGCCCTGTTTGGAATTTTTTCCTATGGCCTCAAGGGCGGCATCGACCTGTCGGGCGGTACCGTACTTATTTACCAACTCAATATCCCCAAAGGCTATCATGGCAATCCTAACGAACTCGCCCGACAGGTTATCACCACGCTGCGCCGACGGGTGGACCCTAAAAACGTGCGCAATCTGGTGTGGCGTGTACTGAGCGGCGACCGCATTGAAATTCAAATGCCTCTGGCCAGCGAGAAATCCCGTATCGCCCAGGCGAATTATCAAAAGCTGGTGGACGCTTTGATGCGCGATAATATTGCGCCGTCCGAGGTGGCGGCGGCGTTGCGTGCTTCACCCCCCAAAAGAGCCCAGGAAATTCGCGCTCTGGCGGGCAAAAATCACGCGCGATTGCTTTTGCTGCACCAACTGACCGCAGCCTATGATGCCCTTGCCGCCGCCAACAAGGCGCAAGCCCAATACGCCAACAATCCGCTGGCCATTCCACCTGCGTTGATCGCCCAGCGCCTGAAGGCATCGGAAACCTACCAGAAGTATCTTTCCGCCGTGCTCCAATCCAACATCGACTTGCAGCATCTGGCTCATTTGCTCTCCGCCACGTACCAAACCGACAATGCCAGTGCCGAAAAAGCCTTGCAAAAAGCCATCTCCAGCCATCCGGGGCGAGCGGCTTTGCTTAAAAAGCTGGTCCTGGCGTATGCGGATCGACGCAAGCACAGCGGCGGTCTTGAAAACCCCGCGGAACTGGAGCGCCTGCTGCGCGGGGCGGGCGTGCTCGATTTTCAAATCACCGTAAGCCCTCAAAACCCCGCTGTCTCTAAGGCCCTGGCGCAGTTGGCTCTCAAGGGACCGCACAATGGTTTTACGCCGCCGGGTACCCGCTGGTACCCCATTGATCGCACCAACGGCACCAGCCTGTTGCACAGTGCCAGTTATGTGACAGGTCAATGGGAAGGCCGGCATTATATTCTTCTTTACCACACCCAGGCCCGCGCGTTAACCCATAATTCCACCCGCCGTCCCTGGAAGATTGATTACGCCAATCTCACCTCCGATCCACAAACCGGTGGCCTGGTGGTGTCCTTTAACCTGGACCCCATTGGGGCCGTGTACATGCGCCAACTCACCAGCGGCAATATCCACCGCGATATGGCAATTTTAATGGACGGCAAAGCCATTGAAGCGCCGCGCATTCAAAGTGCCATCGGCGGATCCGGCGAAATCACCCTGGGCACCGCCAGCACCGCCCAGGCCGCCCGTCGCATTCAGCAGCAGGGTAAAATGCTGGCCCAAATTCTCAACGCCGGTTCCCTGCCCGCCACGCTCCAGAATCATCCCATCTCGGTGCAAACCATCGGTGCCACCCTCGGAGCCGATAACCTGCGCGCCGGGCTGCACAGTGCCGTCATCGCGGTTCTTGTCGTGCTTGTCTTCATGTTTATTTACTACACCATTACAGGCGCATTTGCAGATGTCGCTTTGATTCTCAACTTGATTTTGCTTTTGGGCGTGATGTCCATGATTCACGCCACCTTCACCCTGCCTGGTATTGCCGGCGTTGTGCTTACGCTGGGCATGGCCGTGGATGCCAACATTCTTATCAACGAGCGCATCCGGGAAGAACTGCACAAGGGGGCCAGCCTCTGGTTGGCCGTGAAGCAAGGCTATGACAAGGTTTTCTGGACCATCTTTGATGCCAACACCACCACGTCGCTGACCAGCATTGTGCTGATCTGGCTTGGCTCGGAAGATGTCAAGGGCTTCGGTGTGACGCTCCTGATCGGCTTGGCCGTGCACATGTTTACCGCCCTTTTTGTAACCCGCACCCTTATGATTGCAGCCATCCGCTTTGGCGTGATGAAAAAAATCGATGATCTTTCCGTCAAAGAATATTTCCGTGACATGTTCACCTTCACGTGGCTGCGCGGTCGATGGCCGTTTATGCGGGTTTTCACCCTGACCAACTTTGACTGGATCGGCAAACGCCGCATCTTCTGGGTGGTTTCCGCGGTCATCATGATTTCCGGACTCACTGTTTTTTTCCTGCGCGGCAAGAAAAAATATGATACCGAATTCAACGGCGGTACCCAGATCACCATGCGTCTGGAACAAGGCAAAACCATGAAGGTGTCTCAGGTGCGC
>JAKAYZ010000089.1 GCA_021816165.1 Planctomycetota bacterium
CTGATCAGCCGCCTGTAACCCGCAAATTGCCGCCGGCGCCGGCCGCGCATGCATGATCCCCTTTCACATTATCCCCGCCTGTCCGCCAAATCCGACGGCAACCTACCGCGTCAGGCGAAAATGCGGTAACCTATCATTGTGCAGAACAGGCCTTATGAAAGGGTTTTCCATGCACCGCATAACTCTTTTGATCAAACCGGATTCGGATGCCTGCCGCGCGGTACGCCGTGTCATTGAATTGGTGGTCACGCCGCATGTGCCCGCCGTCATTGAAGAAATTGACATCACCCGCGATCCGGCCCTGCTGGAAAAATATCAGGACCGCGTTCCCGTGGTGCTGATTGATGGAAATGAAAAATTCACCGGCACGGTGGACCCGGACAAACTCGCCCAGCTGTTTTACGATGAACTGGGTGAAAAACTGATCGGCTTTAATTGATTCGTCCGGTCCGCCGGTCGCGGCGTCCGGCCCATCCGCGGCAAATCCGCCGGCTCCATGCGCCGGCCCCTGGAGATTTTATAACATGACACCGTACACGCCCGACTCCTCCGTACCATCCGTCGCGGAACACCGCATAAAAATCCGCGTAAGATATGTGGAATGCGATCCGATGGGATATTTGCATCATTCCAATTACCTGCCGTTTTTTGAAATGGGCCGTACGGAACTGCTGCGGATGCAAGGCATGAACTACCGCGATCTGGAACAGGAGGGATTCTTTTTTGTCGTCGCAAAAATAAATGTGTCATTTAAACGCCCCGCCCGCTATGACGACGAGCTTGAACTTTGCACGCGCGTCATGCGCCGGACTCACGTGCGCATAGACCATGCCTATGAACTTTATAATCTGGCTGACAACCGCCTGATCTGCACTGCGGAAACCACCATCGCCTGCGTCAACCCTCGGGGACAGGTCATCGCCATTCCCCAGCGGCTCGCGGCGGAAACACAATAACCGCCGGTGTGCCCCGCGACCGCGCCGAATCGCAGCTTCGCCGCCGCAAACCATCTTATTGACTGCCCATGCCATGCAAGACAATCAATTACCTCCCCTGCCGGCCGCCACCACCCCATCGCCGCCTGCCGCGGCGGATACACCGCCTGCAGCGCATGCGGATTTTTTGATTCTGGGCGCCGGCGCCGCGGGCATGATGGCCGCTGCCGCGTGCGGCGAATTGCTGAACAAGCGACGTCACCCGCCTATCCGGATCGTGGTCCTGGAAAAAAATCCGCGGCCGGGCATCAAGGTGCTGGTGTGCGGCGGCGGACGGTGCAATGTCACCAATGCCGGTGATCTGGACTATTTAATCGCGCAGTTCGGCCGCAACGGGCGTTTTCTCACGCCGGCATTGCAGGCACTGGACAACAACGCCCTGCGGACATGGCTGGCCGGGCACGGCGTGCCGACCCATGAGGAACATGACGGAAAAATTTATCCGGATTCCAACAAGGCCAGCAGCGTGGTGAATGCATTTCTTGACGCCATGGCCGAAGCCGGGGTGGAAGTCCATTCCGGTGCGGATCATGCCGCCGCGGATGTCACGCACGATGCGGCCGACGGAAAATTCGTTGTCCGCACCAGTGGCGGCGCGGTATGGAGGGCCGGAGTTCTGCTGATTTGCGTCGGCGGCCAAAGCTATACCCGCATGGGCACCACCGGTGACGGGTACCGCTTCGCCGCCGCACTCGGCCACGACCTGGTAACGCCGCGGCCCGCCATTGTTCCCTTGCTGTGCAAACAAGCATGGATCAGCGAACTGCAGGGCTTGGCCGTGCCGGATGTGGAAGTCCGGATTGAATCACCCGGACCGCTGCCGCGGCTGGCCACCGGCAAGCCGGCGCCCAGCATCAACGATCTATTGTTCACGCACTTCGGCCTGTCCGGACCCGCGGTGCTCAACCTGTCGGAAATCGTCGCCGAACTTCTCGAAAAATTCCCGGATTTAACGCTCAGAATTGATTTTGCCCGTCATAGCCCGCGCGATGAATTATCCGCACGGATACGCCGTTGGCACGATACCGACGGCCGCAAACTGGCGCGCACAATGCTGGCGGAAATAGTACCCCAACGCCTGGCGGACATGATCTGCCGGCTGTCCGGCATTGACGATGCGGGAATTTGCAGCCAATTGTCCGCCGGGCAGGCCCATGCCATTGTTGAACACCTCAAGGCATGCCGCGTTACCGTTTATGCCACCCGCGGATTTAAGGAGGCAATGGTCACCGCCGGCGGAGTGAAGCTTGATCAGGTGAATCCGAAAAATATGGAATCGCGCATCTGCCCCGGGCTTCTGCTTGCCGGTGAAGTGCTGGACCTTACCGGCCCCAGCGGCGGATACAACCTGCAACTGGCGTTCTCCACCGGATATCTCGCCGGCATCACCGCCTCCCGGCTGATACGCAATCCCGCCGCTCCCGGGATGGTTTGATGGAAATCCGCGGACAATTTACACTTCTCGCATGATGGATGAAGCAACCAATCAAGCTGACCCGCCCCTTGCCGCCTGCCTGGCCATCGCCGGTGTCGGACTACTTGGAGCCTCGCTCGGCCTGGCGCTTAAGGAGCGCAAACTTTGCCGCCGCGTTATCGGCATAGGCCGCGCGGATTCGCCGTCCCTCGCGCAAGCCCGGGAAATAGGCGCGATTGATGAAGGTTTTACGGATCCGCAAGCCGCCGCGGAGGCGCAAATTGTGGTTCTGGCGACGAATGTGGGACTGTTTCCCGATCTTATGCGGCGCATGGGGCCGGTGCTGGCCCCCGGCACCCTGGTCACAGACGTAGGCTCCACCAAAGTGCAGGTTATGCGGTGGGCCGCCAGATATCTGCCCGCGGCGGTGGATTTCATCGGTTCCCATCCCATGGCCGGTTCGGAAAAACGCGGCCCGCTGGCCGCAAAACCGGATCTGTTCAACAATGCGATCTGTTTGCTCTGTCCGCCGCCGGCGCGCGGCCGCGGCCGCGGCACGCCGGCGCGCATTCATGCCGCCATGACCCGCACCCAATCCATGTGGCGGAATATCGGCATGCAAACGCGGCAACTCCCCCCTGAAGCCCATGACGCATGGGTTGCCGCCATCAGCCATTTGCCGCATGCCGCGGCGATGGCCGTTGTACTGAGTGCCGCACGCACGCCGGATGCATTCCCCGCCGTCGCCGGCGGTTTTTTGGATACCACCCGTATTGCCGGTGGTGACGCCGCGATGTGGGCGGATATATTTCTCACTAACCGCGGGCCGGTTCGCCGTGAAATCGGCAACATCATCCGCGAACTCAAGCAGTTGCAGGCCGCCATTGCCGGCAATGATCGGCCGAAAGTGCTGGCCATGCTGGAACAGGCCCGCGAAATGCGCGGCCGGATCGCCGCGGCGCGGGCCGCCGCCAAATTGCCCGCCGGCGCCGCACCGGCCTCCAGCCCGGCGGGAGCACAAGGGGATTTATAAGCGGGCCGTCATCGCGCATAATAGCTGCTTGCAATGGCTGCCGGGGAGGCGGCCTGAAGACCGCGGACAGTATTTTGCGGGATACAGGGCAGGCCGGGGGATTACGTAACTCCCGGTGGCGACGGAATGTTGATATCGCCGCCGGACAGGATCATCACCGGCTGCGAGATTCGGAGATTGGTTGCATGGCAGTATTTCGTGTTGAAATTCATCCGCGGAACCCCGCGGATGATCCCTCCGGCGCAGCGCTGATGAACGAAATTCACCAATTGGGAATTTCCGGTGTTGAGCAGGTTCGCACCGCCCGGCTCTTTTTGATCCAGGGGACAATCGACTCCACGGACGCCCTGTCCACGTTGCAGGTGCAGCGCATCGCCGATGAACTTCTCGCCGATCCGGTAACGGAAAAAGCGGTGCTTGGAACCGCCGATTCGCATGATGGAAAAGTGGTGGAAGTGCATTTGAAACCTGGGGTTATGGACCCGGTCGCCGCCAGCACCGAAATGGCCATCGCCGATCTGCTGGGTTCACCGCGCAATTCGGCCCGGCTGCCCGCCCAGGTGCGCACCGGAAGACAGTACATTCTCCGCGGCAGTCTGGATGAAAAAGCGGCCGCTGAACTCGCCGACCGGCTGCTGGCCAATGACAGTATTGAGGAAATTCACTTCGCGCCCTTTTGCCCCGCGCAGTTTCCCGCCGGCCGCGAATACGAATTCAAACGCATTGAAGCGCCCATCTGCAATTTATCCGCCGATGAACTCGCTCGGCTTTCGCGCCGCGGCCACCTGTTTCTTGATACGGCGGAAATGCAGGCCATCCAGGATTATTTTCGCCGGCAGGGTCGGGAGCCGACGGATGTGGAGCTTGAAACCCTCGCGCAGACCTGGAGCGAGCATTGCGTTCATAAAACGCTCAAGGCCAGGATCCGGTTCACCCATCATCCCGCGCAGACGGGCAATTGCGGCCATGAACACCATGCGCCCGGGGATCATGCTGAAACCATCGATAATCTTGTGAAATCCACGATTTTTCGTGCCACCAGCGAACTTAACCTCGATTGGACGCTCAGCGTGTTCAAGGACAATGCCGGGGTCATCGCCCTGGATGACCGCCATGCCGTGTGCATGAAGGTGGAAACGCACAACCGGCCATCGGCGATTGAACCCTACGGCGGAGCGGCCACCGGCATCGGCGGATGCATCCGCGATGTGATCGGAACCGGCGGCGGGGCAAAGCCCTTCGCCGCCACGGATATTTTCTGCTTTGCCGATCCGCAAACGCCGCTGGACAAAGTTCCCGCCGGTGTTATTCATCCCCGGCGCACCGCCCAGCGCGTGGTGGCCGGCGTACGGGATTACGGCAACCGCATGGGTATTCCCACGGTGAACGGCGCGGTCTATTTTGATCAGCGTTATATCGGCAATCCCCTTGTTTTTTGCGGCGCCGTCGGCATTCTTCCGCGGCATCTCGCCGCCAAAGGCGCTGCCAAACCCGGGGATCGTATCATTCTTGTGGGCGGGCGCACCGGACGCGATGGTATTCACGGGGCCACATTTTCCAGCGACGTAATTACCGACAAGCATGGGGATGAATTCAGCCATGCCGTTCAGATCGGCAATGCCATAACCGAAAAAAAGATGCTGGACGTTATTTTGCAGGCCCGCGATATGCCCGAAGGGCCGCTGTTTAACGCCATTACCGACTGCGGCGCCGGCGGACTTTCCAGCGCCATCGGTGAAATGGGCGAAAAAACCGGCGCGGTCGTGGAATTGGACCGCGCTCCGCTTAAATACCAGGGCCTTACCTATGCCGAAATCTGGATCAGTGAAGCCCAGGAACGCATGATCCTGGCCGTTGACCCGGCAAAAGTCCCCGCCCTGTTGAACCTCGCCGCCATGGAAGATGTTGAGGCGGTTGATATCGGCGAATTTGACGGATTGGGCCGCCTGACACTGCATTATCAGGGCCATACGGTGGCGGATTTGGATATGGCCTTTGTGCATGACGGCCTTCCGCGGCCCACACGCACCGCCGTCTGGCAGGAACCGGTGCTCGCGGACCCGGTGCTGCCCCCGCTGCAGGATTATGCGGCGGTTCTTGAATCACTTTTTGCCATGCCCTCTCTCGCCGCCAAGCACTGGATCATCCGTCAATATGATCATGAAGTGCAGGGCGCAACCGTCATCAAACCCCTCGTCGGACCGCAACAGGACGGCCCATCGGACGCCGCGGTGCTGCGCCCCGTACCGGATTCCAGCCGCGGCGTGGCCCTGGCCGTGGGCTGCCAGCCGTTGTTCGGCGATATTGATCCGTATCAGATGGCGCTCAACGGCCTGGATGAGGCGCTGCGAAATGTGGTATGTGTCGGCGGTGATCCGGCACTCACGGCCGTCCTGGATAATTTCTGCTGGCCCAAATGTTCCGATCCCATGCATCTGGGGGCTTTGGTCCGGGCCTGTCAGGCCTGCTACGACGGCGCCATGGCGTTTCGCACCCCGTTTATTTCCGGTAAAGATTCCTTGTCCAATGAATTTATCACGGATACCGGTCGGCGCATCTGCATTCCCTACACCCTGCTGATCAGCGCTATCAGCATTGTGCCGGACATCCGCCGCTGCATCACCATGGATGCCAAAGCCGCCGGAAATCATCTGATCATCGTGGGAAATACGGCGCGCGAACTGGGCGGATCGTTTTACTGGCACTCCCGCGGGCATACCGGCCGCAGCGTTCCGAAAGTGGATCTTGCATCCGCTCCCGGCGTGCACGCCGCCGTCGCCGCGCTTATTTCCCGCGGGCTGGTCGCTTCCGCTCATGATCTTTCGGAAGGCGGACTGGCCGTGGCCGTAACCGAAATGCTGTTCGCCGGAAGGCTTGGCGCAACCGTTGACCTCGCGGCGGTTCCCTGCACCGAAGACGCGGACAGTGACGAGGTCCTGCTTTTTGCCGAATCCGCCACGCGCTATATCCTGGAAGTAACCCCGGAACATTTTGACGCGGTGGTTAAATCACTCCGCGGCCATCGTTTCGGCCTGTTGGGACAGATAACCGCCAAACCACACCTGGTTATCCGCTCCGCACACGCCGGATTCCTGATGGACGAACCGGTGGAGCGATTCCGGCTGGCCTGGATGAGCCCCTTAAACTGGTAAGCGCTCGGCACGGCTCACCCGCGAATCAGGTTCCGCTGCCGACGTTTCCCTGCCCCTGCAGGCCCATAATTTTTACAATAGCGGCGCTTCGTGATGTAACGCCCAGAATTTCAAGGATATTTTCCACGTGCTTTTCCACCGTGCGGCGGCTTAAATGCAGTTCCGCGGCAATCTCCACCGTCGCCCGTCCCCGTAAAATATGCCCCATCACCTGTGCCTGGCGCGGCGAAAGCCCCAGCGCCGCAAGATGGCCCGCATCCGCCGGATCCCGGACAGGCGCCGCCTGCAGCATATACCGCTCGCCACCCAATAACGCCCGCAATTGCAAGGTCAGCCGACCGCTCATCGTCTGCAGCGTGTCTTGCATCTGCCCGCCCTCCGCCGCTACCGCGGCAATTGCGTTTTGAACCCACGTTCTTATCGCCGGCGGCAATACGCATTCAACGCCGGATTGCGATCGCAATTTAAGAATCTCCATCGCGCGGTCATTGATATAACTGATCGCGGCATCCGGCCGCACCACCACCAAGCCCAAATCCAGTGAATTCACCATATTCTGGAATTCCAGCAGATTGCTGACCAGGTCCTGGTTTGTCCGCACATGTTGCCACATTCGGCTGACATGCGGCTCCATGGCATTGAGCACATCCCGGCCGTACGCCGCCGCACGCCGGTCACCGAGCCGCCGCAGAATATACGCCCTGGCCTGATCCCACTCCACAGGTGTGTGCACATTGGCCTCCGGATGGTCCCTCCCGGCGTCAATCTCGCCGCGCAGGCGCTCGCCGGCCGCCGGTTCCGCCTTCATGGATCGCCGCTTCCAGGAGATCGGAA
>JAKAYZ010000090.1 GCA_021816165.1 Planctomycetota bacterium
TGGATTCGCCGTACCACGCGCAGATGCAGCGCCCCGACCACGTAATGATCCTGCCGCAAAAGCAACCAGCGGTGCGTGTTTGGATTGCTCACCTCTCCCATGGAGTGGCGCAGAAAAGCCCAGCTAAACTTGATTTTGGCCCGTGCAATCGGCACCGGACCAAGTGGTGCCGCCGCCCCAGCCCGCACCATCATTAAATGCAGGCCATTAATCTGCGATCCGGCGGTGATGATGGTATTGCGGCTCCCGCGAACAATTTGCAGTTTGGCGGGTTTGTCGGCTACGGTGGCTGCGAGTTTTTGCCAGCGCTGCAGAGTAAGCACCCTTCGCCCATCAATGCGCTCGATAATATCCCCCGGGCGCAGCCCCGCAGCCAGCAGCGCAGGGGGCAGTTCCTGATCCACGATGACCGCACCATTGGCCGTTGGTTGCCGCAGGACGCCGAGGATATGCCGGTACGCACCCAGCAATGGATTGCCCACTGCCAGACAGGGCACCGTGCAGACGAGCAGAGCGACGGCGGCAGCAAGCGCAGCGCGGCCCTGGCGTTTCGCTTGCGGGCCAAATTCAGCTTTTCCGTTCATCAGCGGACATCTTCGTGGAGTGTTTTTTCAAACTGAATAAGCAGATCGCTTCGGGAAGAATCCCACCGCGTACCGACAATATCGAAGCCAAACCCCACCGCCATCTGCACCATCGCCCTGTGCCGATTAAGGGCCTCAAATCGGCAGAATTCATAGGCATGATTTTTAGCCCATTCCCCCTGCGATTCCAGCAGTTGGTGGCCAATCCCCTTGCGGCGAAAGTCCGCATGCACACCCAGTAACCAGGTGTAAAACACCAGCGGTTTAAGTTCAAAACCGATGCAAAATCCAACGGGCCGGTTATCCAGCGACGCCAGCATTACCAACACGTTATACCGTCCCTGAAAACGCCTGCGAAAATAACTGTCATTTTCCGTTGGACGAAAAATTTGGTTGTAAAGATCCACAATCAGAGGCAATTGCGACTCTGCCACGATTGTGATGTCAGCTTGGGCCATACAAAATTCCATCTTTCCGGGGCAAACGCACAATCTCTGCTCGCCCCAAAACACACACACAAAATGATAGCCCAAGCCTCCATTCCGTTCAAAAGCACGTATCGCCCCAGCGGCGGCAGGTTTCATACACCCAACTGCATGACCCCGTGATGTCCGGAGAGGGTGTCGGGCAGGGATGGGCAAGCATCGTGTGTCCGCAGCGCCCATTTAGCCGCGTGCCCCTCCGGGAGGCATTCTCCGGCACGCGCGCTTCATCGCGGCCTGGTACATGCACCGATCCAACCGTGGATAATTCCACGGCAGGCCCGCCGGTACATACGCCGTCGGGATGAACCGTTAAACGAGTCCGGGGACCAACGCACCGCGTGGTTGAACGCCGGATGCATCCGCCCGGCGAATGATGCGTTCTTCTGACCGCCCACCCGCGAATTTATTTTCTTCACTCGTACCAAACACTAATTACGCCCCGTTTTGGTACTCGGCCCATCCAAGCACCCCTTTTTTTCCGCAGGGACTTCAGTGCTCGCTGCTCCGCCGTGTCGGCCCGTGGCATGGCGGAAGCGGCGACGAATTGTCTCAGTGATGAGGGAGGACACAAGCGGTGTAAAACGCCGCTAGAGCCCCAACCGCCGCAATCCCCGCCGCGCCTGAAGCGGCCACCCAAATGCGAAACCGTGTCGGCTTGGTGCCAGTAGCCCACATCCATGGTGCGGGCGCGTAAAGGGCCAATAGCAAAGGGAAGGCCTCTTTCCAAAATAGATGCGGGAGTTGTTGGGCATATGCAAAACCGGTACCAATGGCCAAGGCTAGGCCGACGAACAAAAGCATTATCGGCGCAGTCTGTAATCCGGCGAATACTGCCCAAAACACGCCCGTGCGGCGTGCCATGTCACCACCCGCATCTGAACCGGCGGTGCCAAAGCGGCGCGTCATAAGACCGAGGCAGAGGGCCGCCACCGGGGCGGTTATTGCTAACGACATCTGAAGCAAAAACTGCGTCCCGAAGATCATGGTGTTCGGTACCGCGACTTGGCCGGCAAAGAAATAAATTAACACGGCACCGGCGAAGACGAGGCAAACGTCCGGCCATTTCATATTGGCGCTCAAGAGCCCAGCACCGCTGGCACCGAGCGTCCAGAGGCTGCACCCGAAAAAACCCAGCAGCGGGGCGGGCACTCCGCCGTGCATCGCGGCAAGGGCCCGCCGGTACCCTCCAGGGTGCCCTGTCACAAAATGCGGGGCTGGAACCCCCAAATACATCGCCGCGACGCTACCCGCAATCCCGGAGATGACGACCAGCAGAAGCGGAAGCCACCAGTTGAACATTTTCTGCCGTATGCTCATCGAAACCCCATCGCTTCTATCACCGATTAACAATTCGCCTTTTTTACTGCGCCCGCCGCTGCCAATGCCGCCAGAATCCCGGAGGGCCCGGCTGCGCGAGGAACGAAATGACCAGCCGTTTTATGAGGGCCAGGCTGGGAAGCTGCCGCCACTGCACCACTCCATCCAAAATCGCTCGCCCCCGGTGATTGAACACAATCGCCACGCCCGAAAAGAGCACCATCCTGCGGCCGTCGGGCATGTGCACCCAAACGGCGGTCCCCTCTCTCTCCACACCCAACATTTGCAAGCAAAGCGCCGCCCACACCGCTGCGCCAAGCCGTGTCTGGCCCTCCAGTCGTCCCCAAGTCGCCCGCAACACGGACCTTTCTATCCGTAGATCGGTGTCGAGGGCAAGGTGGTGACCAATTATCCTGCGCATAGTCCCGAACGCGACTTTTGGCTTCACTCCGCATGCCGCCATGGCATGCCGCCATGCCCGCATCGAGAAACCCCGATAAACGCCTGGGCCCTCGAGAAGCCAGCGGAGCATCGTGCGAGGCAGGATGCCCGGACGCATCAATACCATCCTGACGGCCGGTGTCCCTACTTGCGTGCTTACAACCGTTCCACCACCCCGCACAGAAATCTGGACGGATGCCGCCGCCATCGGTACCAGAAAGCGAAAGGTGCGGTGCCGCCCTTCGGCACAAACCGCCACGACAATTGTCGCCATCCCGTTTGGCACCGCATAATATTTTTGGGTGTAAACGACTACTCGCGCCCGGTGCCGCTTCCCGGATGGCATGGCGTAAGTGGCGGCCACCGTGAGGGGCGGTCGGCCCTTTGGGGCGACCGTCACCGATATCCTTCTCGCCCCCGTCGGGGCAACGAAGGAGTAGCCTCCGGTGCCCACCCTCATGCCGCCCGGCACCCGTATCCGCCGCAGACGCACCCTCAAAATTTTAATAGGGGCCTGCGCGTCCCCTAACCCCTGCCGCCCGTCTACGGTGGAAATGACGCCCAGGGTGAATTCGCGGCGAAGCGTAACTCCCGGCTCGTGCGACCGACGGTACCAGACCGTGAACCACAACGCATTGGCGATCACGGCGATAGCGACAACCGATGCCAGTGCGATTCGCCCGACACCCCATCCTTGAGTTACCGTTTCCATTAAACCCTTTGCCTCATCTTTCAGCCCGGTAACGGGTGCGTCAATAGCGGTTGGCCAAATGGTATTGGTAAGCCTGTGAAAATCCCGGTACGCTGTCACCAAACTGGTTCAATATCCTATTTGCCCAGCCGGGACTGAACGGAATATCCGACCCGCCAACGATAGGAATCATTTGATTGGTGGTGGTACCCTCTAGCTCGCTCCAAGCCTTGGCACCTTCCGCTTTGTCCAACTGGCCGACGGCACCCGCTGCTGAGGAAAGCGCATTACCATAGAAGCCCACCAATTGCCTGAACCCCGGCGGCAAATGCGATGCCAGTTGGCCCAATAGATTGCCCAAGGCGGCAATCTGCTGCGGTCCATTTCCGTTTTTTAATTCCAATCCATTCTCAATGTCGTTGGCGATTTGTTTTGCTTTGTCGAGCGCTTTCTCAAATTTCTCTAATGGCGCGTCGCCACCCGGTTTGCAGCGGAATGCGTGCTTTTCCTTGCTTAGCTGGGCGATCAGGTGCTTAAGATACTCCATCGGGTCCATCCCGTTGTGGCTGCCGGCGTACCGCCGTTCGGCCTGAAGTTCTTTTAGCATTGACGCGGCCGCTATACCCTTCAGCAGCGTGAGATCGCGCCCTTGGAAGTCGGGGAAGAGTGCGACAAGCTTCTGCGTCTGTGCTCGCCAATACTGGTATTGCTCGAACGCCCCCGCCTCCCCCTCCGGGTCCACATTCGCCACCGGGCTGCTTTGGACGTATTCGTAAAGATTGATTCCGCCTTGGTAGCCGATCGGGTCGCGGGTAAGCCAGCGGCCCAATGTCGGCAGATAATACCGATTCCGCACATAATAATTCTGCGTTTCGGCATCGGCACAAAAGCCGCGAGTGCCTCGGCGAATTTTATTTTCAGCAAATGCGACCATTCACGGCCTCAAAACTCGGAAACCCCAACAAGGAAAATATCGCGCTGGGGTGGGGCGTGCAAACGGTTCCATTTTATCCCTTCAAACAAAAGCCTGTTCCTCCTTTTCCGACTGAAGCAATACGGAATACCCCCCAGTTTACCGCCGTGCCGCGCGCTGGCCAGCTGCGGCAAAACCGCAGCCCGCCCTATTAATGGTGTTCCGTCTCAGTTTTTGGGAAAGGGAAAAACGCCAGCGCATCAACAAAAAATATGAAGGCCACCGCCGCAGCGTAATTGTCGGTGAGGATGGTACCATTGAAAGCACCCGGCCGATAGAGGGCGATGTAGCCAGTTCGCACACACATGATCGCCAATAAAAGTCCGGCCGCCAGCAGAAGAATCCGCAACCATAACGGAGCCACCTTCAGGTAGGCCTTAATATAGAACCTGCTCCGAATGCGGGCTGTGTCGACGCCCGGCGGAAATCTTGCCCCGAAGCCCACCGCCAGAGACATGGCCACCACCCAACCGACCCAATAAACATCTTCGCCCGGCGGATGGCCAAGACAACTTAATAGGATCGTCGCAAGGCTGGCGAAACCTAGAGTCAGGCAGACCACCATCATCGCCGCATAAATCCCTGACCATGATGCGGGGCGAGCCTCCAATGTGAAGGAAATTTCGCTGCGTGCCGGCAGGGAGCCGTCGTCCGGCGAGAGCGACCGCTCCGGCGGCTGCCGACCCCGATGACGCGGCCCGGCGTCCCCCCCGGCCGCCGGGTGCGGGATATCCCGGAGCGCCCGTTCCGCATAAATCGCGAAGCCGAGGATAAACGCTGCCATCACGCCGGAAAACACGCTCCAGATAAGGGCCAGTTCAAGCGAAGAGCGGTCGAAATTGACACCCTGCGGTCGCCGCGTCGAATAGGAGCAGCCTGCGGCCGCGAGTGCCGCGTGCCATGCCATCGCCGGATGGTAGCCTGAGCGGGCGAAGATGGTGAAGGCAAAGAACAGAACAACCATCAGCTCGACTGCAGCGATGTAAAGAAGAAGGCGTCCGAGCCGCCGACGGATATCGATCATGCCTTGAATCCCTTACGATTGCGGCCGGACAGCTACCAGCGGCTAATGTCCACACGGACAGCGTGCCGCTGCCGCCATCGCCGCCTTTTTTGCCAACTGGATTTCCCGGTTGAGATTCCAGAAAGCCCGCCCGGCCCCAGGCAACGTTGACCCCCCGTTTAGCTCGGCCTGGAGCAGAAGCCCCGCCGCCGCCTGGTCTAGGACCGTTGGGAGCACCGCGTCCGCGTCCGGCAGCACCGAGAGCAGTGCTTGCACCGCGCCCTCCCCGTTGAGGGGCTGCTCACCCGACGCCCATGCGGCGAGGGCGCCCGTTGCGGCGGCGAGGACGGGCTGCGAAAGCCTAGCCGCGGTGCTTACGCTGTTGAGGAGCCCAATACTCCTTGACGCCGCCAACGAGGCGAACGCCACATCCTCCGCGCTGGCCAAGCCAGCGTTGAAGGCCTGCGACGTTTGCTCGAGCACCGCGAGTTGGGTTGCCGCATTCTCCGCGGCCATGGAGTCCGCCGCAACTTGTATTCCTGACGCAATCCCCAGCCCGGTGACGCTGACGAGGGACCCCTTGAGGAAGTTGGCCGTCGCCGCGTCCGCGCGGGCGTAGCCGCGCTCGGCCTGTGCTAGCTGCAGGGCGCCTACCACGCCGTTATACATCGCTAGGTCCTTCCGGACGGCCTTGCGGAAATTGGCCAGCACCCCGGCTAGGCATCCGGAGGAGCTGGCCAACCCCGCCGGATCCACATTCCCCACCGGGCTGCTGGCGACGTAGGCGTAAAGATTGATTCCGCCTTGGTAACCGATCGGGTCGCGGGTGAGCCAGCGGCCAAGCGTCGGCAAGTAATACCGATTCCGCACATAATAATTCTGCGTTTCCGCATCGTACCGGTAGCCGCGAGTGCCTTGGCGAACTTTATTCTCAGCAAATGCGACCATCCATCGGCCTCAAAACTGCAACCAATAATTCGCAACATAACGCGCGGGGGTGGGGGGTGCAAGGAGGACGCAGCGATATTTTGCACACGAATGCGTTATTTTTTTGCCCGCCGGGACAAGCCCGGCGGCTAAACGGGCCGTTCCCATACCGAATATTTCCACTGTTAACTTTGCGAACCTCGCGATGAAAAATCGGGTTGACGCTGCCGAACGCGCTCGTAAACTGGGTCACGAAGCTTCAGCGCCCGGACTGCGATATCCGCGCAAAATAGGCCTTGACCGGGTTTTGAAACCCCTTGGGCAATTCGCTCCCGGCCGAGTCGGAAAGGTGATGCAATTTTTTGCCCACCGGCCCGGTATTATCGATGGCAACGTGGGCTTGGGCCGCCGCAAGCAACTTGGCGGTTGCCAAGTCCTGCACCGCCATTTTCTGGTCAATAAGCGCCGTGTGATACTGATAGGCATTAAGCGCCTTTTTGGCATCCTGCATCAGTACGGCGGCTTCGATGAGTTTGAAGTCGTGAAAATTATCCGCGTGCATTTCCAGGCGCAGTCGCTCGGTCTGATTTAATAACTGGGCCTGCGTACCGGCTAATCGCTTAAGGTTTTTCTGCATGCCGATGGGGGCCGGGCCTTCAAGTCCTTCACCACTGTAGCCCGCCTTTTTACCGCCACCGGTGGCACCGCCGGGCGGCTGCTTGGAAGAATCCTGAATCTTGCCGGAGGCAAATGCATCGTGCGTCAGGCGGGTCGGCGTACGACGGCCACCCTTATCGGTGGCGGTGGCACCGACCATCTCACCACTGGCTCGGCCCTCGCGGCCCGATCCGCTGCGACCCTGAATTTCATCGTTCTTCGGCATCTCATTACCGGTGACACCTTGAGCGCTCATATCGCTGATCGGCCCATCGATGGCTCCCCATCCATTGCCTTTATTGATGGAGTCGTTCCATTTGCTGCCGAGGCTTTCCATATCAC
>JAKAYZ010000091.1 GCA_021816165.1 Planctomycetota bacterium
TATCGGCATTAAATTTCTGGCCTTCATGTGTGGTAAGTGTCAATTGCCGGGCCTGGGCAATGACGTGATGGTTCGTGCAGACAAACCCGTCGGGCGTGAAGATAAAGCCGGATCCACTGCCAGATCGGCGTGGTTCGCGGCCCGGCGGTGCAGTATAAGTTTCGACATTGACGACGGCGGGGACAGCGCGTTCGACGACGCCTGAAACGGCCAGCGAATATGCGTCAAGGTATGGGGCATCGGTCGGTTGGGACAAGGGAGAGGTGGGGATGGGTGGTTGCATAAACCATTACTTTCTGGCGCGAAGCACTCGCCAATATTTCCGCCACCGCTCCGCCTGCGATGCAGAGTATCGATGGCCATCGATTATAGGCAACGGTGGTCGCACGGGGGTACACTTCGGGCGAACCTTTACACGCGTTTTTGGACGGGATTGGTTGATCGGTCGCTTTTTTGATTGCAAATGGGAATAAAAATTTTTGAATATTTCGCTTGACAGGCGAGGTGCGGTCATCTATACTTTGGAACAGTTGCATAAACTGTTGGTCAGATAACCACGGTTTCGATTCGCAACGGATACATTTTAGGAGTGTGGCGGTAGCTGTTAGGGCGTTCCATCTTGGTGTTGGGCCAGAACACCGGTAGTGGTATCTGGCGGGCGTTGGTGGAACAGGGTGAAAGAGCGAGCACCAAACGGTTTGGTAGGACCCGGTTGCTGAAAGCGTTTTTAGCAATCTGCTGTTAGGTTCTCCGGCTTTTTCTCCGGGAGGTTTTTTCATGCAATTCCGCAAATCTGTGTTTTCTGCGGCGGTGATGGCGGTGGCTTCCGTATGTGTTGGGGTTAGCGCTGGACACGCGGCGACCATTTCTTTGGTGAATGGCACGGTCAATAACGCTACCTTGAACGAGAGTGTTGCAGTGCCAACCGGCGGTACCAATTCCACGGTGGGAACCGCTGGATATGGAGGTACCGGCTACATTATGTTTGGGACTGACGTCCCAAGTAATGTGACCTACGGGTACCTCGATCTTGGGAAGGTAGCACCAACCGCCGACGATGTCAATTATGCGTACAACAGCGGTAATATCGCGACCTTGGAAAATCTGCCGTCATGGCTGCTGACAACCACCAGCAACGGCACGAGCGCCAATATTACGATGGATCCCTCTGCGAATTCGGCCAATTATTTTGAATCGGCGGCTTATGGCTACCCGTCCATCCATATCCAAGGCCAGCCGTATGCCGGCAGCTATCCGGTGGCAAATAACCAAGCGGCAACTGGGGATGCAATTCAGACCGGTGAGGGTGGTGTAAACGGAACCACCGTGGGTACCCTGACGAAGCTTTTCGATATCACCCTCGGCAGCGGAACCCCCTCGAGTTTCAAACTGGGAGTGGTAAGCCCGCAAGGGTATGACGCATTATCGCAGATTGAAGTTTCGGTTGGCAGCGCGTCGAGCCTGGTCAACATCGACCCGGCGCAAAATATGGGCTTCTACTTTTTCAACATCAGCGGTGCGCAGGCGGGTGATACCATTGTGGTTTCGGCCGCGGCGTCACCGACGGTTGCCGGTTATTTTACTCACAATCCTTACGGCACAAGCACCGATTTGGTGGGTCTGACGTTTGATGCGTCGAGCGTCGCCACGCCGGAACCTGCGTCTCTGGCACTTTTTGGCCTTGGTGGTCTGGGTGCAATGGTTCTGGCAAGGAAGCAATCACGTTGCCGCTTGTTGGCTCGGCGTTGAGTCATTAATAAATAAGTGGTTTGTATTTAAGGAGTCTTAACATGGGTGTCCAGAAAATAAGAAGGGGTGCGCGGGGTTTTACGCTGGTAGAACTGCTGGTGGTGATATCCATCATCGCGTTGCTGATCGCCCTGCTTTTGCCTGCCTTGGCTAAAGCTCGCGAGGAAGCATTGACGACCGCTTGTGGAGCCAATCTCAATGGTATTGGCCAAATACTGGTGGAGTATGAAAATACATATCAGGATGCCATCCCATACGGCAACGGGTATGACGCAAGCTACGGGCTTTATCCGCCGGATGAGTGGAACATTCTGCTTTACACATTTAACCGGAACGTTGACCCCGTACGGTTTACGTGGAATCAGGTGGCGAACAACACCAGCAATGTGCCGCAGGCGTCCACATTGGATAGTGCGTACATTGGAACATTTGTCTGCCCGGCGTCGACCATCAAGCCGGCGCTTGGCCCCGGTTGGACACCGTCCGGCCTGGGGTGGTACTGGTCAAGCTATGCCGCCAACCCAAACTACTTCTGGACATACGCCCCCGGTCCGGGCTGGGGACAGACTGTCACCATGCACGCCTCGGACGTTCAGGCACCTTCTACGGCTATCGCCATCGGAGATGCCACGCAAACGTCGAGTTGGGGTGGCTCCTGGCCGATCATGAGCGATTGGATTGCCGACAACAATACCAACACTCCCGGCAACGCGCATCCGTATATGAAAGATGCCAATTATCTGGTGCCGGCCAATGGTTTCGTTTCGGGTGAAACCACCAACGAAGACATCGTGCTTTCGGGAAGCATCAACAACGTAACAGGTATGCGGTATCGTCATATGCAGTCTGCCGCCAATACTGGCGACGCCAACGCGCTGTACTTTGACGGCCATGTGCAGACCGTGCCGATCAACAATAACACGCCGGGTGCGCCGGTGAACGCCGCCTCATCAAATGGGAACCGTGGATTGAGAATTATCAACATCGTTAATCCACGACTGCCATCGTCGATCGGGCTGTTTTAATCCGGAAATATCCGGCCGATTGATCTTAGGGGCGAACCCACCATGGGGTTCGCCCTTTTTTATTGGCACAGTCGGCATGCGATTACGTCAGGCAGCCGAGGCCCTGAGCGCTGCACCTTTCTGCCATCTATAGTTTGGCCGTGACGTGTTGAGATTTATACCTGCATCCTGTATAACTTTGACAGCTTAGTAAATGAGAATAATTCTCATTTAGACGGCCTAATGATTGTGGTTTTGGAGCATTCCATGCCTTTGGACTCTCGGGTACACGACTCGGTTACCCCACAAGCATTGCCATCGAACAATAACCCTGCCCCCAAGGCTCAGAATGCCAAGCTTCAACTCAAGCCGATTATGCCATTTTGGAAGTTGCTGCTGCTTGTGGCTGGCCCCGGACTGGTGGTCATGCTGGCGGATACCGACGCGGGAAGTGCCATTACGGCAGCCCAAAGCGGAGCGCAGTTCGGTTACAGCCTGCTGATCTTTCAGGTTGTTCTTATCCCCATTCTTTTCATGGCGCAGGAACTGGCGGTAAGACTGGGCTTGGTGACGCAACGTGGGCATGGCGAATTAATCTCGGAACATTTCGGCAAAGGTTGGGCGTGGTTGTCGGTATCGACACTTATGGTGTCCTGCATTGGTGCATTGCTGACGGAATTTGCGGGCATTGAAGGTGTTGGCCAACTTTTTGGCATACCGCCATGGATCAGTGTTTCAATGACCATCCTGTTTTTAATTATTGTGGTAGCTACTGGAACGTACCGACAGGTGGAAATTGTGGCCATTCTGATTGGTCTTTTTGAACTGGCATTTGTGGCTGTAGCGGCCGTATCGCACCCATCCATCAGTTCCATGATTTCCGCCATCAAGCATCAGCCGATACGAAACCCCAATTATTTATTTCTTATTGCCGGAAATGTTGGCGCTGTCATCATGCCGTGGATGGTTTTTTACCAGCAGTCGGCGGTAATTGACAAAGGACTCAATGAGTCGCACATGCGGGCAGAGCGAGTTGACACGGCCATTGGGGCGGTCGTGACGCAAATTATTATGGCGGCGGTATTAATCCTTACGGCGGCCACCATTGGTGTCAAGAATCCACATGCAAGGCTTGATACGGTTCAGGAGATAGCGACCGGACTGGCATCGATATTGGGGGCGTGGTGGGGACGAGCGATATTTTCGCTGGGGATGCTGGGTGCGGCACTGGTGGCGACCATCGTAGTTTCGCTGACGGCAACATGGGGTTTGGGCGAGGTGACGGGCTACAAGCGATCGCTGGCATACCATCCGTTCGAGGCACCATGGTTTTACGCCATTTACGTACTGTGCCTTTTAATAGGTGCGGCGATCGTATTATCCGGGGTTAATCTGGTAAAGCTGACCATTGGCGTGGAAGTAATGAACGCGCTACTGCTGCCTATCGTGCTGGGCTTTCTGTATCTGCTGGCATTGCGCACCCTGCCGGAGCGATGGAGGCTCAAAGGTTGGTATGCATGGGTGGTTGGAGTGGTTGTGGTTGTCACGGCATTGACGGGCGTCTATGCTGGCATTGCGGGCATCTGACGTGGCGACCGACTACGGGCGTTGTCAATGAGAGGCGGTTTGATCATGAATCGATCCAATGGAACGCCTTATCGTGTACCGGACGGGGCGTGCATCGGCCACGTGCATCTTAAGGTGGCCAATCTGGCGCGGGCGCTGGCGTTTTATCGTGATGTGCTGGGTTTTGAACTTATGGCCAACATGGGTGAGTCGGCGGCGTTTTTAGGTGCTGGTAACTATCACCACCACATCGGGCTTAATATTTGGGAGAGTCGCAACGGCAGCCCCCCACCACCAGGCTCTACGGGGATATATCACCTGGCGATTCTATATCCAACACGGCACGACCTGGCTGTGGCGGTAAAGCGAGCGTTGGATGCAAAGACGACATTTGTGGGCGCTGCGGATCATGGCGTTAGTGAGGCCGTGTACTTTGAGGACCCCGATTCCAACGGTGTGGAGTTGTACTGGGATCGCCCGCGCGAGCAGTGGCCGAAGCGTGCGGACGGAGGCGTGGACATGTACACCCATCCGCTGGATCTGGCGGCGCTCCTGGCGCTGGCCTGACCATGCAACAGCCGGCGTCGTGCCATCGATCAGCACATTTTAGAGTGTGTTTCGCGGCCTGCCGGCCGGTTCAAATGGGGCGTCCGTGCAGCAATAATCCCGGACGGTAAAAATTGGTATCTCCGGACAGCACCTCGGCCCAGGAACAATGCGCCGTTGAATCTTCCCAGATGGTGACCGTTGCGGTGATGGTTCCGGTGGCGTCGCGCACATGCAGCACGGTCGGCCGACGAATGGCCAGTTGCCGGGCGAATTTCTGAGGCAACTGAACCAGGGTGCAGGGTTGTCCGAATTCGCTGCGCCAATAAGTCACCAGGCCAGGCTGGCCGACGACTTTCGCAACAGAGTAACCCACCAACTGAAAGCCCGGATAGGCGGGTACTACGGGCGTAAAAGCGAATTTAAGCCGCGCGGCGGCGGCGGCCACCCTCGCGGGCATATTTGGCAGCGAAGACTTAAGCGGCACATGCTGTAATGCGGCGATCTGCGCTGCTACACTGATTTTTTGCAGGAATTTCTGGTGCTTAAGAAATGCAAACGCCAGCACGGCCGCAAGCAACACGGCGGCCGCTGACGCCATAAACCAATAGTATTTTTTTATATTTGTTGCGCGGGGCGGTTTGGCCTTCGCGTCGGGCAGGGCCAGCAGGCGAGTTTCCAGCTCGTCGGGCACATTGGCTGGCGTATTCAGGCGAGCTTGCAGTTGTTTCTGCTGATCAAACATGCTTTGAGCGAACTTCTTCGTATCGTCATCGGCGGATACCAGCATCTCTACGACTTTGCGCCGAAGCGGATCGCCCTTGGACAAAGACGCCGTGAGAGCAATTAATTTTTGGAGGCGCTGGCGATTCATCGTCCACCTCCTGAGCCGCGTGGGCCGATATCCCGTTCATCATCACCACACCCTGCGGCCTTTGAATCCGTATCCAAAATACATTTTAACTTTTCGCGGGCCCGGGCAATGCGCGACAACACCGTTCCAAGCGGCAACTTAAGCTCATCGGCCACCTGCCGGCAAGATAAACCTTCTATTGCGACCATCAGAAAGGGATCGCGAAATGTGCGATCCAGGCGATTCAGCGTTCGCTGAACGGCGTCGAGCTCATCCGACGTCCGCTGGTCGTTCCTGCCATCGGGAATGCTCAATCCATCGAGCGATTGGCTTGCATTGCGATTTTCACGCATCCGCCACCATCCGCGACGGGCAATGGTATAAAGCCAACTGCGGGCGGAACCCGGATCACGCAAAGATCCGATGGACCTCCAAGCCTGCAAATAGGTGTCCTGCACCACATCCTCAGCGTCGGAACGGTTACCCGAAAGCCGCAAGGCATAGGTGTAAATTTCCCGCCAGTGAGATTTTACCAACTGCTCATAAAGCAGTTGCTCATCATTGCCGGACACTGTATCAACCTGTCGAGACGGTGCGAGAGAAGTCTACACCAACTGCCGACGCCTTGCACGCGACGCCAAAGTAAGGCCAAGCACACCTCCAACGGCTAACAGCCCAAGAGCGGCCGGCTCGGGGGTTGGCGTAATCACAATGGTATCGCTTGGACTTGAAAACTCCCCAGCATTGTAAAGAACGGAAGTGCCCACCGGCTTGCCGGGGAACCAATGAGAGCTTTGCGAATACACCATGGAGGGGGTGTCGGCCGTAATAAAACTGAAATCGAGCGAACCACCGGCGGCAATTGAATTGGTGCTGCTGTCGAATTGGATCGACGCACCACTGCCACCGCCCGCCGGCAAAATATTGGTAGACCAACCGCTTGGTGCTGAAGCGGCGACTGGCGTTGAATAGAGATAATCCTGGCCGGGCGTCCACGCGAACCAAAGGAAATTGATGCTTTGCGTGCCCGTATTCGTCAAATCGATGGTGTAGTTGTAATCGCCGGCGTTGGTACCGGACGAAATGAGCGATCCGGATATAGTTCCAGAGCCGGAAAACGATGCAAACGCAGTTGGAGCCGCTGCCAGCGCCAGACCGCCGGTAATGAGGGCCGCAAGTAAACCACTTCTTTTTATCATAAAAAAACTCCCAAAAACCTTAAGACGAAAGGCGGCGATTGGACCGGCCACACTAGCCTTCCATGCTCGCCATCGTATAGGTGTGAAAAAGCAGGCGATTTATTCCCACGAGATGAGATTTCTGTATTTTAATCGGTCGCGACGTGGCCCAACGAATCCGTGCGGCCAATGATTTGGTGCAAGTTGATCAAAGAGAGTATTATCACGCCGGTAAAGGAGCCGGATGGTGATGGTACCCCAGTTTGGTGTGGGGCGTCGCGGCCGGAATATGAAGGCATCAAATGCCGACGAGGATTGCATATGTTTGATTCAATTAAGGCGCTTTCACAAATTGGCCCCATGATGGCAAAAGCCAAAGAGATGCAAAGCCGTCTGGCGGAATTTCAGAAGACTTTACCTTTTATTGTGGCGTCCGGCTCGGCCGGTGGCGATGCGGTGCGTGTAACGGCCAATGGCCGCTTGGAAATTATGGCCTTTGAGTTTGGAACC
>JAKAYZ010000092.1 GCA_021816165.1 Planctomycetota bacterium
GCGATCAGCGGGGTAAACGTCAGCGTCGCGTTCGACGATGTCGAAGGCTGCGTCGGGCTTATGGAATCAGTATAACTGCCCGACGGCGCGGAGCCAAAGGAGTCGGCCTGCAGGGCCTTGTATTGCATATTGGCAACCGGCCAATCGTGCTGCCGAGATCGCTACACTTGAGCGAAACTGTGATGCTCTTTTCGCGTCGATCGGCGGCCACATGGAGCCACCTTTAACTCATGGCCTAAACTTTGGAGTGCTTCCCCTGCAATGGGTAATTAACGCGATTTTAGCTTCGGCAATGAGGACGCCAGCTGCCAGAGCGGTGGCTGCCCCTTGCGTAGTCTGACCTTGATAATTGAGGACCGGATGGGCGTGCTTGCCCCACCGACAGTGATGAACCGGCTCGCATATATATAAAATGTGCCGTGGGCAGGCAGCACGCAGTAGCGGGCGATATTAAATGTTTTCCGCACCGAGCCGCCGGGGGCCAGCGGGATGCGCCCCACTGGCTGCGCGGCCGCCCGCAATCGGGCCTGCTGCTTCTGCGAAATTCCCATTCCGCGTCCATTGGCACCAAAAACAAACAGCGACCAACCAAACGGCCCACCGTTCAAAAGTGAGGCCATTTGGTTTCCGTCATTCGCGAGCGTCGCAACCAGATTGGTCCCGGTGCCCGGAGCAAGGGTGATGCCGACACCGTGGGCGCTAACAGCCCAACTGTTTGTAACCGCCGGTCTTCCCGAATTTGCCACTGGCCGCGGCGTGCTGTGAAGTGACTGGGAAGTAAACCAGTCGTTTTCGACCGCCATCTTTCGGTCGGCCACGGCAATAAGTTCCGCGAGCGTGGCAAAGCGACCCGCCGCGAGTTCCCGTGTCAGCGAATCAAAGATCTGTGCCTCTTTTACGCTGTTTTCCACATTCAATTGGTATCCCCCGGATGTGAGTGTCCAGCGGTAGCTGGCGCGGGAATCCAGGAGCCAATGCCCGTTAACCTTCCGGAAGCAGAACGCAAATTTCGGCATCGGAACGATTTTTTTCCCATTGAACCAGAGCGTGCCCACGGAGGCGCGGTCGCCCTTGATTCGCAGGGATCGGAAATTCAGTACTTTCAAAGTGTGTGAGAAGCCTTCCGGCGAGGGGTGGATTTGTCCCAAACCCCGAAGGGCCTTTGCTCCAATGGCCCGGCCAAACTGCTTGCCAAGCGCCCGGCAATAATTCTGAATTGCGACTGCCTCTTCGGCGCTGGCCACATAGAACGGCGGCGGTTGGCGTGACCCGTGCCAGCAGAGTTGCTTCGCAGCTTGCATATTCCCCGCGCGAACAGCCTTGGAGATTTGTGCCAGCACCGCAATCGGGCCGGTTGTTGGAATTCGATATGGTGGGTAGTGGGGTGTCAAAGCAAGCCGTTGAACCGGCATTGTTCCCGGCGGCGGCCTTGGCACGCGCGACACCACCTGCCATAGCGGCGGCCAACCTTTGCGGAGGGTTAATTTCATGATGGGCGAGCGAACGAACCCCTGCCTCATTCCTACAACCGAGCCGCCGTCCCATTTTCCCTTGACCACGAGTCTCGAGACGTAAACAAAAAACACGCCGGTTGCATTGAATGGAGCGTTTCCCTTCAGGACAAATGCATTTTTGGTCGAAGCTCCCGGTGCGAGGTAAAATGAACGACCGCTCGCAGCACCGCCGGGGCCTATCCAAAAGGCTGGGCTGCGCAGCCGGGTGCCGGAGGCATCAAATACGGATAACCGACAGCCGAACGACCCTCCCTTGGAAATCGTTACGAAGCTACGACTACGATTAACCGTAGTGGTTCTGATTTCCAGCGGGCGATTTCGTGGCGCTGCCAGAATGTGTGTACCAGCGAAGGTCTTGACCGGCTTCGGCCTCATGATCTGCATGGTTTGCATCAAGGCGGGCGGCCGTGACAGCACGTCGACGGCACAGAAAACCGGCGATGCGAAGCAATACGCAGCCAATACGGATACTAAGTAACAGCCGGTAATTACGCAAACACGATAATATCTATTCATAGCATTAATACTCCAAACTATATCCTGTAAGACTATTCGTCCGTTGCATGGGCGGTTGCTTTCAATAGTTGCAGCCTAATTTGCCACAAACCACTGGGGATCACTCCAAGAAGGCTGGACGTTATTATTCCATTGCGGCAACATTGATAAATCTGCTCCGGTTGGCGGGCTGGGTGGAAGCTTTGCCGAGTTGGCGAGATAGAACCCGCTTTGGCCGGGATTATCGGCTTCCGCGTTCCACCCCCAGCTAACTTCTGAAAGCGGGGCATAGGTTGCCACGCCGCCGTTCGGGAGGTCGGGCAGGAAAAGCAGGTTGTGCGTGAACGTCTCCGAGACCGTAACGCTCACCGTTTCCCAACTACCCGCACCAAACCCCGAGCCCGCAGGCGGCGGGCTAACTGTGTTCCCGGGCGAGTCGGAGGTCTGCCCATAAGCTTCCTGCGGATAAGGGAAGCTGGTATCCAAGAGCGGCCCCGCGAGTGCCGAGTCCGGCAACGTGTAGTCAAATGTGGTAGTGTTTTTGTTAGCCGAATTATACTGCTGCGTTGTTATAGTTCCCCTATCAGATATCTGGACGGTGGTGAGATTACTGGTGTCGCCAAATTGAGATGGCGGAATGCTGTATGTGAATTCTATCCCTGGGTCATAACCCCCACTCTGCTCATCGCCGTCGTGTAGACAGAGCGTGCCGACGGAAGGCCCGTAGCTGGTATCAAGACTAATTGCTCCCAAATACTGCGTGCTGAATGTTGGCACCGGCCTATACACATTAAATGTTGTATTCACGGGAGGCGGGGAGCCGCCGGCCGGAAGCGTTCCGGTCAGCTTGACATTTTCGTTCTCCGTGCTGCCGCTGTCCGTGTCCATCCAATAGTAGTACAGGTCCGCGTAGGTAAAGTCCGCCGGGGTTAAGGGGATGATTACGCCCTGCTGGTTATCGGCTTCGTACGCGTAGATCGTGGAGCCCGCGACCGTCCACTGCAAAGTCATGTCACTGGGACCGTATTCCGCGGTCAGCCCAATGTACTCACCCACGCACACATCCTGCGTCTGGCTATCCACGACATTGCCGCCGTATTGGATATGCAAGACGTAAACGGTCAGCGGCTGCGGTCCGGCGACGGCGCTGCCGCTCCAACATTGATTGGTCTTAGTGTCGGTGACGGTCACACTGCAACTCACTGAAACCTGCCAGTACCCGGCGACCTGCGACGTGAACGTCAGCGTCGCACTCGAGCTTGTTGACGCCTTCGACGGGCTTATAGGGTCAGTATACTCTCCCGAGGGAGGAGATCCATAGGGCGCAACTTTCCCTTGGGCATTCAGCCATTGGCTCTTGTATTGCACGCTGGCGACCGACCATGTGTATGTTGCGGATAGATCACCTTCGGAGACGCCGGAGGGTGGGGTGTAGCCCGCCGATAGGCTTGACGTGGCCGGTTTATTGACTTCGACGGGATTGGGCGAAAATGCTCCCATGTGCGCATTCACCGTCACAGTCCCCGCGTAAGTTAGCGCCATTGCAACACGTGCCACCAGCAGCAACACGACAGCCGCGCCGGCCGCAGCACTGAACCATCGCAGCGCCCCGCTGCGGAAGCGTGGAAGGGGTTTTTTCCATTTCCTGGCGGTTTGTAGTTCCTTATCCATTGGAAAGTTCTCCTTTTCCCAGTTCTCCGGAATTTGGTTGTAAATCATGATTCTTTGCCATGAACTGTTTCAGGCCTTTCCATTGGGCCAGCATGGCGTGGAAGGCTTTGTTCATGTTGGCGTCAAATCGTTGGCGATCCGGCTCGTTCCAGATATCCAATTGCCAGCGCCAGCGAGCCAGCAGGGCTTTTGGGGCGTGGTTGGCTGCGGCGAGGCGGTAGGCAAATAATCGCTCCGGCCAGCGGGCGGCCAAGCCCAGGTTGCCGAAGGCGTCTTTGGCCAGGTGCCAAGTTGAAACTGCGTCGACGAGTTTGCTGCTTTGTGTGTAATTGATGGGCATCTGCGGGGCGCGGTAATTGACGCCCCACAGGCAGGGCATGGCTTGGCGGTCAGATGGTGTTGGTTTGGCGTCGGCTTTGTCAATAAATATGCCGCTGATTTCTGTGTTCAGGCTTGAGCCGCGCACAATGCGGACCATGTATTGACCTGGCCCGGCGATGGCAAATCTTGTGTACACCGGGTTCCAGATGTTGACTGCGCGGGTTTGCGCCAAGGGTGTGGCCGCCATGGCCCAGTTGGCCCATTGCTGTGCGGCGGGATTTTTGGGAAATACCATTGCTGAAAGCACCGGTCGGGTCATGGCCCGGCAATAGCCCTGCGGCAACGGATAAACTCCCACCAGCCAATCCCGCTGGCGGTTGTATAAAATGTGGCCGTCCTTATTGAGCAGATACAAGCTTAAGCGATAAATACCGGGATTTTTAAGGTGAACACGAATCCACAAGTCCGGGCCTTGGAATGTAGCGGGATAAGTCTCGCCATGGTCGTCCCAGTTGGTCTGCCTGCGGTAGCCCAGTTGCGGGATATACAGTGATTTGGGGTTGCTGGTGTCGGCTTTTGATTCCCATTCCCGCATACTTTCAAAAGGCCAGCGGTGGTGCGGGCCGCTGAAGGCGTCCACGCTGGTGGCGTAATCCGCAGCGATGCAATGAAAGCTTAAATCAAAATGTGCGGCACAGAGTACCGCATATTCTCTTCCATAGCGGGCGGTCCAATCGCCTTGGGTTCGCCAATCGTTACGCAGGAATCGCGCGTAGGGGTAATGGATGTGCCCCGCCTGCCGCGTGGCTTTGGCCAGCAGACTGGTCATGGAAGCCAGGATTCCCTCACCGGGGGGGTTGGCAGGTTGGGGCATGGAGTGGCCGAAACGCGGCGGGATGACATGGCTGCGTGGTTTCGAGTGTTGTGCAAGGTTCGCAGTTGGCTGGGGCAATTTTAATGCTGAAACACCGGAGCCATAGCGGCCAACCAGTAACCATCCATTGGCCGCGAATGCCAAACTGCTGATGTAGCCATCAAGCTGGGAAAGTCCTTTGATAAATTGGCTTTGGATGATCTTGCCGGTTCGCGTGTTGATTTTGGCATAACCGTTGCGCCATGTGCCCAGCCAGATGTTGCCGTGAATCCCCTGTGCCAGAGATGTAATGTGGTCGCCGGGCAGGAGATGATTTAGAAACGCCTTGGGCGGCAATCTGTACCCTGCCGGCGGATGCCACAGGCCAAGAACCTTGGCGGCGTAATCCATGCCGCGTTCGTAGCGAAATGATTGGCCGCCATCGGTGCTGATGGCCAATCCGCGATCGGTGCCGACGTAAACTCTGCCATGGCGGCCAACCAGAACACAATTGATCAGATTGCTGGGCAGGCCATAACCGGTGGACGCCCTGGGCAGATGCAATGGGCCATGAATAATCCGCCATCGTGTGTAGGGATAAGGTGATATGGCCAGTCCGCCGCAGAGAGTTCCCACAAAGGCGGTACCTTGTTTGTTAAAGGCCACGCAATCGGGATTGGCGGGCAGGCCATTGAGACGGGAAATATAACGCCATCGCCCGCACACCATGGGCTTGGAGGCCGCCTTGGCCGCATAGGGGAGGCGGGATAACCGTGATTTTGCACCACTGTTCCGCGGCATATAAATGCTCACACCACCCTCGGTGCCCATCCAGACTGAACCATCGCGTGGATCAACTCCAATGGCCACAACGTGGCTGCCCATGGGGCCGGAAAGCAGGCCGTAGTGTTGCCACTTTTGGCCATTGAACACGCACACGCCATGGCGGTTGGTGCCGGCCCAGAGCCGGCCCTGATGATCCATGCAAAGGGAATAAATGCTGTTGCTTACTAAGGCCGGTGAACTGGCCTTGTCAAAATGTTTCCAGGCATGGCCGCCAGCCTTGAGGTAGTAAATTCCCGTATCTTCACCAGCCACCCAGATGCCGCCGCGCGGTTGGGCCAATAGAGCGGTGATGAATTGGGCCGGGCAATTCAAGGGGATTTCGGCGGATTTGACGGCAGGCTTGGAGGG
Organism: Planctomycetota bacterium; assembly: GCA_021816165.1. The sequence goes on from JAKAYZ010000092.1 coordinate 6,049, forward strand.
TTTGTTTGGTTTGGCGACCACCGCTGCCGCTTCCACTGGCGAGCACAGCGGCAAAGCGGAGATGCCGACGAGCAATGCCGCCATAAGCAAAAACAGCGGCCGGAATCCCCAGTGTAACCGTTCACGTATATCCGGCCGGGCAGGCTGGGAAGCCTGCACCACAAGGCGGCTGCGTGCCGCTGCCGGGAATGCGAGAACTGAACCGATTCGCTTCAACGTGCAGCCCCCGGCCGCTGCGCGGAGAAAGGTGAAGATGGAGCAGTTGAGCAGGAGAGCAACCGGCGTTTGCAGCATCCGGGCACGGGTGGGAAGCATGGACGGGAAACAATCCGCGGCTTCGCTGCGGCCTGAGGGGAGCAGCCCGCAATGCGCGGTGGTGCCGACGATATCAATAGCCTGCTGGTATAATTTAGTTGAGGCGTTGAGGCGTTGAGGCGTGAGCTGCGCGATCGCCCGCAGCCGTCTTACCGAGGTTCCAAATTATCCCGAACCACGACATTCATAATCCCCGAACGCGTGAACCCAATGGCCAAAAATGTTTGGCCAGCGAATTTGCTGGACGTGAGTATAGCCGCGTCTTTCGTCAATGCAAGTAAAAAATGAAAAAAGTATTAAACTTTCCTGCAGCAGACAGTTGGGAGCGCACGGATGGGGGATGTAGACTCCGGATTCATCTTCAGGGTTATTTTTTGCGTAAAGGATGGTGGAAGAATAGAATCAGGTACTGCAGCGGCGGTAAAATTGCGTGCCTACAATACCGGGACTTCGTGGAAGCTTGGGCGGTCTATGAGCAAACAGAAGCGTGTGGTGATTATTGGGGCTGGGCCGGGGGGGCTGGCGTCGGCGATGTTGTTGGCTAAGGCTGGTCTGGATGTCACGATCCTTGAACGGCTGGACCGTGTGGGCGGGCGAACCAGTGCCATTGAAAGTGATGGGTTCCGGTTTGATGCGGGACCGACATTTTTTCTCTATCCGGAAATCCTCAAGGATATTTTTGCCGCCGCAGGATATGATTTATTTCACGAAGTTCCCATGCGCCGACTGGATCCACAATATCGTCTGACCTTTGCCGGACGGGGTGAAATTGTTGCCACGGGTGATGTCGCGAAGATGCAGGCGGCCATGGCGGTACTGGCTCCGGAAGATGCGAAAAATCTGCCGCGCTTTTTGCGAGAAAATCGTGATAAACTTGCGGCTTTTGCCCCGTGCTTGCAATCTTCGTTTTCCGGCTGGCGGGATGTGGCCACGGGCCGCATGATGAAATTGCTGCCCATGCTGCGACCGTGGAATTCGCTGGATCGGGAGTTGCAACGTTATTTCGCTGATCCACGCATTCGCCTGG
>JAKAYZ010000093.1 GCA_021816165.1 Planctomycetota bacterium
TCATCGCTTTTTTAGCCTGTTTCACTTCCGGCTTAATTGTGATCAGATGCACTTGCATGGCGGTAAGGTTGACTTGGCGCCGGTGCAGGTTGTAAAGGGCGGCCACGACCACCAGAAGCACCGTCGCGGCCAGCGCCGCGGCCCAGGCAATACGGCGGCGCGGCGCTTTAACCCGCGGAGGCGCCAGGCGGGAATGCAGAAAATCAACGGGTAATGCACCGGCCCCGGCCGCCAGAGCCACCGCCGCCGCCGGCGCGAAGCGCTGCATTTCCGCGGTGCACCCGGCAAGAACATTCTGCAATGCGGGCAGCGTTACATTCAGCCCCAGGCGCTGCTGCAGCGCCGCACCGATGGGATCGCGTTCCACCCCCCCATCCCACACCGCGACCGACCAGGCGGTGGAATTTGCCGCGGCCGCGCCGTGGGCCAGGAGCGATCGCCGGATATCCGCGGCAAGCGTGTCGGCGGCCGGCTTTTCCCCGGCGCTTGATCCGGCATAGCGCAGTTCGGCGGGTACGCCGCCCCGGCTTAAATATATATCCGTCCCGGAGGCTCCCGCGTTTACCACCAGCCCGTTTGCGGCCGGCGTGCCGGCAAGTGCGGCCAGTGTGGGCGTTGCGGCGGTCAGCGCCGCGAGCCGCAGGCGGGCGGAATCAGTGAGGGTGCGGCATTGTTGCACCAAGGTGCGGCTGGTGGCGACAAGAAGGCCTTCAGCCGCCACGGAGCCGCGCAGTGCGCCGAAATAGTCCACCACCAGTTCGGCGGCCTGACTGGAGAAGGCCCCCTCCGACTGCAACCGCAAGCCGGCCAATGTCATGTCCAAATCAGCCGGCGGCAGTGTGCAACGTCGCGTCACCAGATTCCTTGCGGACAATCCGATGACGACCTGCCGACGGCTGAAACCATGCTGGCGCAGAAAACGGCCAAGCGCATTGCCCAGTGCGGCGGGTTGATCCATGCCGATCCCGGCGGGAAACATGAACTCCGCCGCGGCCGCAAGGCGCATTTTTCCGCCGCCGGCCGGGGCGACTTCCGCGAGCATGGCGCGATCCGCCTCCAGAGCAATTCCCAGAACTTTCTGTGAAATCCGTTTTTTCATAATGTTCCTTCCCCCAGGCTGGTCATACCGGCGGCCGGGGCGCCGGGCGGCGGCCGGCCCTCGCGAAGGGCGGTGCGAATGGCCGGATCCAGCGGCCAGCCGTCACCGGTTACATTTTCCCGGTAGATAATTTTGGAATCGGTGGTGGTTCCATTACCCGCCTGAATGATAATGCGGCAGCGGCAAAAGGCCCTCCCATCAGCGGTAACCGCGACAATATCTCCGCCGTAAACGGTTGACTCGCCGGTGATAAAATCCCCGAGTGTGTTGATCAGGGCGGTGCGCAACTGGGGCAGCGTTACCAGCCAGGCCAGATTCGTCGCGGTCGTGGTCGTGTTGGATTGAAGCTGCGCCTGCCGCTGACTGAGGATTGACTGGACAAGGCTGGAATTGTTCTGCAACCCCGGCAGACAGGCCAGCACCTGGGGCGGCGCGGTCATGATGTTGACCAACGGTCCCTGGCCGTTGGCCGTCAGGCGAGGATAGACCTGGGTGAATTGCTGCGGTGTCATGCCGGATTGAAAATAGAATGCGAACACGTTGTCAAAGTGCGCCCCGCGTCTGCCGACAACGAGGCGGCCCAGAATTTCGTTGGCCTGTCCGCCGCCGAGCACATTGGTAAGCACCGTGCGAAGCTGCGTTAAATTGTTGACATTGGCTATTTCCGTGGCCGGGTTATTTCCGCTTACGCCGATCTGGCCGGCGCCGGCCGGCAACGCACTGATGAACGGATACAGGCCGCGATCCGTGCCGCTATCCGTATCCAAGGCGTCGCCCGCGGCCTGGGCGGCCTTGATCTCCGCCTGGTCCAGAACGCCGTTATGATTGGTATCAAAGCCCCACAGCACCTGCGGGGTAAAGCCGTCAACCAGCAGCAATTCCTGAACGGATTCAAACGGCCCCTGCTTTTCCACATACGGTGTCGGCAGCGATTCGTAATAGGTATTCGTCGCGCCCATGCCGGTCGGGTCCGCACCGCCGCGCCATGTGACAATGGACGCGGCCATGTCATTGGTTAGGCCGGGCAGCCACTGCAGCATGGTATAAGGCGCGGTGTTGATATCCAGTTTGGCCATTTCATCCGTAAGACCGTAACTGTATGTTTCTTCGGCATTCGTGGTCTGGCCGTCATCGTAGGTCGGCTTGATGACCCATATGTAGCAATTCCCCAGTCGCATCGCCTGAAGAGAAATATTGTCCGTCAGATCCGTTTGCTGCTCCATGCGGTTGTACATTTTTTGATCCACCATCGCCAGCAAAAGCTGTTCGGCTCCGTGCTCTGCCGCGGCAGCCTGCATGCCGGCCGTGCGGTTGGCCTGCGCCAGCGCCGCGGATCGCACCTGCACGGACACGGCGAGGGTAAGCGCGGCCAAGGCGATGATCACCCAAATCGTGACGATAAGGATTGAACCGCGGACCGGCCGCCGCGGCGGAATACCGGCATTTGCATGCCGCGGGCCGCCATCCGGGATTCCGGATTTCCGCCCCCGGACCCAATGCTGGGCCGGAATGGGTAATCCGGCGGGCTGCGGGCAAAATTTCAGACTCGGCATTTTCATTGCGAACTGAGTCCTTCCAGCGGCTGGGCACAGGCCAGCGGCACGATGCGTTCCTCCTGCTGCGGCCGGGCGCCGGACGCCACGGTACGAACGAGGGTGAACTGCACGGCCATGGGCAGGTCATTGGCCGGCTGGGTTTGGGTGGAATCCCAACTGTTATCCCAATTCGTGCCGTCAAAATAGCTGATGGCGAAACTTTGAACATGGTCACATAACACCTGGGGCACCGGCGTAACCTGCGCCGTGGCGAGCAAATTGGTTGTCACGCGACGGATCAACTCCATGCCGGAATTTCCAGGCCCCTGCTCCACATCAATCTCGATCATGCGCACATTGCCCTGAACATCGGCCCCGGGCTCGATGCTGCCGCCCGGTTCCCGGCCGTCGGCGTAAAATGTCAGCGACTGATCATCACCCTGAAACGGCCCGGCCAGCGTGTGCCCTGTTCCGCTTTGTGCCGGCACGACGTCCGCCAAGTCCGCCGTCACGCGATGCAACGCTCCGTCAATGGTCCGGTTGGCGTCAACGGCGCGGGCCACGGCGGATTGCGCGCGAAACGCAGTGAACATGCTTTCACTGAGCAATGCGGCGATCAGCACGGCCATGGCCATGCCGATCAGCAATTCCAGCAGCGTAAATCCGGTACGGCGGCGGATCATTGCGTGCCTCCCGTGGTGGTGCTGGTGGACGAACTCGGCGGCGAAGGATACAGCAACGTCGTCATGGTGACATGGCGCTGCCGGCCCAGCGATTGCCAGGCCACGGTCACATCAAGTTCCGTAAGGCCGGCGTTGGGCAGGTCCGGCTCCTGGCAGGTCTGCGTTGAGGCCTGCCATGAATAACCCGGATTGGTGCTGAAATCACCGCCGGAGGCGCCGTTGTTCCAACTTCCCGTCACCACCAGTTCATTGAGTTTTGTTTCCGCCAGATTTGAGGCGACAGCACGCTGCCGGGTTAAGCCCGCAAGCTGCGTCACCAGGCCGATTCCCTCCATTGCAACCGGCAATACAATGGCCAAAATAGCCAATGCCGTGAGCACCTCAAGCAAAGTGAAGCCCGCGGACGATTTTCCGCGTTTTGATATTCCATTTTTAATCTTCACGGCGTGCCTCCGGCGGTTTGAATCTGATAACCGGACGCCAAACCCGTGCAGGCCACCTGCACCGCATTTTTCGGACCGCGAAACGTCACCACGGCGGGCGTCATGCGGCCATCCGGGGTAAACCGCAGCGTGGGCAAACCGTTGACCGCCGGAGCATTGGTGGAAACCCGCACGCCATCGGGGGTCATAAATACGTGTCCCAATTCACCTTCGGCCGGTGACGTGCCGCTTTCATCATTGGCCAGCCACCAGCGGCCGTGCGCCGGATCAATGAGGATGCGATAGGTCATTCCCCGGGCAATGGCATTGCTGTGGGCGAGGCGCGTAAGGGCAAGAAATTCAGTTGCGGCCTGGCCCGGCCGACGTCCGACGGCAAAACCGCTGAGCGCCGGCGCCACGGCAACCAGCAAAATCGCCAGAATACTTAACACCAGCACCAGTTCCAGGAGGGTAAAAGCGGCGCGGAGGCGTGCAAGACGGGGTGCGGGATTCCGGGTGAACCCCACCTTTCCGCGGCAAGCCGCTTGCGCGAATTCAGAATTCCGGAACCAGTAGCCGGCAACGGTCATTGGCTTGGCCCCCAGTTGGTGATTTCACCCGCCCCGCCCTGCTGTCCGGTGGGCCCGAGGGACCACAGGTCGTAGCCGTCCTTGGAGTGCTGGCCGGGCGAGCGATATTGATACGGGTGCCCCCATGGATCCACGGGCACCGAACTACCTTTCAGATACGGCCCGTGCCAGTTGGGCATGCCGGGCGGCTGCCTTACCAGAGCGATTAATCCCTCACTGGTTGTCGGATAATGGCCGTTGTCAATTTCAAAGGTGTCCAAAGCGGAGGATATATTGGAAATATCCGTCTGCGCGGCGGTGACACGGGCCTGTTCCGCCCGGCCCACGAACATGGGAATGATCAAGCTCGCCAGAATCGCCAGGATCACCATCACCAGCAGCAATTCAATCAACGTAAAGCCGGCGGAACGGGGCGATCTTGCATTCGGCTTGTTTCCCGCAGCGGCATCGCACGGTGAAACAGGTGACAGCGCCGCCCCCATTCCCCGCCGGGATTCAACCCACCGGCGGCGGAGTGCGGAAAACGGCAAACCGTCGCGACGGCGGTATTCCAAAATCCGATTGAACGCAATTTGAGATGTAGTCATTTGATCATCTGCTCCAAATCAAAGATGGGCAGCAGCATGCCTATGACAATGCTGCCGATAAACGCCGCCATGACAAACAGCATGGCCGGTTCCACCAGCGCCACCAGCATGCGCAGATGGCGATCCAGTTCCGTTTCATAAGTGGTGGACAATCGTACCAGTTCATTGCCCAGTCGCCCGGTTTCCTCCGCAATGGCCACCACTTCAATTACCGATGAACCAAACAACTCGCCGGCGGCTCCCAGGCTGCGGGCCAGCGAGGCGCCGCGCTGCACTTCCTCCACCGCGTGTTCCACCGTATCGGCAATCGTCTGATTGCCGATGGATTCCTTGGCCACCCGCAATGCCGTTATCAGCGGCACACCGGCATTGAGCAGGGTGCCGAGCATGCGGGTGAATCGCACCAGGGCAAAGTGCGCCACCACCCGCCCCGCCAGCGGTATGGCCAGAATAGTCCGTTCTATACGCCGCCGCCCCGCGGCTGATTGCGCCGCACGATACAGCACCATGGCCCCGACCCCTGCCGCCCCCAGCACCAGCAGGCCGTAGTGCGTTACCAGGTGGCTCACCGCGAGGATCACCTGCGTGATGGCCGGCAGTGAACTGCCCATTTGATGGAACATTTTGGAGAACGTGGGAATGAAAAACGCCAGCAGGAAGGACACCACGCCGACCGCCAATACAACCAGCACGCAGGGGTATACCATCGCGGCTTTAACCCGGCCCGTGAGGTCCCGTTCGCGGGCGCGGAAATCGGCGATTTGCGCCAGCACCAGTTCCAGAAATCCTCCGGCCTCGCCGGCACGCACCATCGCGACATAAACCACCGAGAAGACTTTGGGGTGGGCGGCCAGTGCATCCGCCAGCGCCGTTCCGCCTACCACGTCATCGTGAATTTCACCCCACAGTTGGCGCGCCGCGGGGTCCTTGGTTTCGCGGCAAAGCAGTTGCAGCGCGCGGGCCAGCGGAACGCCGCCGGCCAGCAGATTGGATAATTCACGGGTAAACACTTCCACATGGGCGCGTTTCACACGACCGGTGACGCGGCCGCCATTTTTTCCGGCGACCGGCGCCTCGCGCCGGACAGTTCCGGCTGTTTGCTCTTCCAGATGCACCGGATGCAGCCCCTGTGCGATTACCGCGGAAAGCGCTGCACTGCGGCTGTCAGCGGGAATGGTGCCGTTTTTCCGCCGACCGTCCGCCCCCAGTGCTGTATATGCAAATACCGCCATCCGTTTGGTCCTTTGAACCGTTGCTTAAAATGATTGTCCCGGCCGGCTCAACAGCCCGCCGTCGGCTTTGCCGGGCGCGTGCGACCCTCGCCGGCTTCGCCGCGACTATAACACCGGGTCCCGGCGTACCGCGATTTCCGGCTGGCGCAGCGGCCCGGCCGCCGCGTTTTCGCGCCCGGGGAACTCCAGCACCGGCACCTGCGCGGGCCGATAGCCCAGGGAATGTTCTTCATCCATCGTATTGCGGACGATTTCCTCAATTGTGGTGCGCCCCTCCCGCACCAGCCGCCAGCCGTCATCCCGCAGGCCATGCATACCCTGCTGCATTGCAGTGCGGCGCATTTGGCCGGCGGAGGCGCGTTCCATAATCTGCACACGGATTTCCTCGCTGATGGCCATCATCTCGAATACGCCCTGCCGGCCGCGATAACCGGTACCCATGCAGGCCCGGCATCCGCGTCCGTGATACACCACATCCGGCACCACATCGCCATATTCCGCACGCAGGGCCGCCAAATCAGCCGTGGGCGCCGGCTCCCGGCAATGCGGACACAACAACCGCACCAGCCGCTGGGCGACCACCATTTCCAGGCTGGACGCCACCAGATAGGGCTCCACGCCCATATCAACCAGCCGGGTGGAGGCGCTGGGTGCATCATTGGTATGCAGCGTACTGAATACCAGGTGCCCGGTCAGCGACGCCTGCACGGCAATTTCGGCGGTCTCCCGATCGCGTATTTCGCCCACCAGCACCACATCCGGATCATGCCGGAGAACGGCCCGCAGGCCCGCCACGAACGTCAGCCCCGTTTTTTGTGAAACCTGGATCTGGTTGATGCCGCGCAATTGGTATTCCACCGGATCTTCAATGGTGATAATTTTTCGATCCACCTCGTTGATCCGCGACAAGGCGGCATACAGTGTGGTGGTTTTGCCGGACCCGGTAGGTCCGGTTACCAGCACAATCCCGTGCGGAAGTTCCAGTATCCGCGCAAACAGATCACGGTCGCGCTGCGCCATGCCCAGGTGTTCAAGCCCCAGCAGCGTGTCGCCGCGATCAAGAATACGCAGCACCACCGCTTCGCCGTGGATCATCGGAATCACCGAGACCCGCAGATCAATCTGCCGATCCGCCACTTTCACCCGGATGCGTCCGTCCTGCGGCAGACGTTTTTCGGCAATGTCCAGATGGCTGAGAAT
>JAKAYZ010000094.1 GCA_021816165.1 Planctomycetota bacterium
TCATCGCAATCCTTATTTGTATTCCAAGCGCGGCCGCACAGGATGACGCGCGCCCGTCAGCATCGTTTGTCACTCAGATCGGCGGGTGCCGCATCCGCATTCATTTTCAGTCTGGCAATGGCATCCATGATCTGATCGGTCACGCCATCAAGTACAGCGGCTTCTTTGCTCTGGGCGGACATGCCGTTGAACCGCAGCGGCGCGCCGTAATAAACACGCACCCGCGCGGGGCGCAGCAAATCTTTTTTCATGCTCTCATGCCGATGCGTCCCGGCAATATATACTGGAATCACCGGCGCGCCGGTGGCCAGAGCCAGCATGGCCGCACTGTTTTTCCCGGTACGCAGCTCCACGCCGTCACCAATATCGCCTTCCGGAAATATGCCGACAACATCCCCGTCTTTCAGGGCACGCATGGCCGCTTGAACCCCGGCGGTGTCCGGTGCGAACCGATCCACGGGTATAAAGCCCAGAGCGGAAAAAAAATGTTTCAACAGCGGCAAATCATAATATTCGCGGGCGATGAGAAACCGCACCAGACGGCGGCGGCTGCCGATGCCCACCGCCAGGGGATCCAGTGTGCTGCCATGGTTGGCCGCGACAATAGCCGGACCGGAAACCGGAATGCGGCACGCGTTTCCCCGCCGCCACCGATGGCACAATTCCATGTATATCGCCACGATGCGCCGCGCCACCGCCGAAGCAATCGGAAATGGCTGACGCCGGTAATAAATAATCAGCAGGCCGAGGCCCAGGACAGTGATCACCACGCCGGTGCCAATGATGATATTCATGATGTAGGAATCGACATTTCTCCAGAATGCAATCGGGACGGTGGGCACCAGCAGGCCGAAGGTGGTAATCAGGTCACGCGCCCCCATGACGCGCCCGCGAATATAATCCGGCACCACCCGCTGCAGCAGAGTATCAACGGTGATGAACATAATGGCCCCGAACATCGCCGCAACGGTCAGCCAGACCAGAAATGTTTCCCAGTGCGCGGCCCATGCGGCCATCAGCAACCCAACGCCGATGGCAACCGTGGACCAGCCAATACCGATTTCTTTTGGAATTCCATTTCGTGCCCGGCTCACCAGAACGGCACCGATAATCATGCCGATTCCGGCCACGCCAAGAAAGTAGGCGAAGTCACTGTTGGAAAGACCAAAACGCGAGGTAACAATGGCGGGCATGCAATTGAGAATCACCGCACTGGCGGTGGTGAACGCAAGTTCCAGCAGAATCGCCTGCAGCGGATGCTTGTGGACTTTCAGATACCCCAGAGCAACCTTTAATTCCTTAAATAAACTGTTGTGTTTTACACCGCGCACCGGGTCCGGGCGATCCATACCCGGGCGCAACCGCATGGAAAATACCGCAAACGCGGAAAGACAATATGTTCCTGCGTCCACATACATCGCCATGTCCAGACCGAATTTCAGCAGTAATCCGCCGAGAATAAAGCCCAGCAGCGTGGAAATGGTTCCGGCAACCGACAGAAATGAATTGGCTTGCAGCAGTTCCTTGGGATGCACCAGATTCGGCACAATGGCAGCCCGGGCAGGTGAAAAAATTTCACCGAAACACGACAATATGATTTCCGAGCCAAACAGCATCAGCAGAAGCACGCCCGTTGAAAGCGTACTGTGGTAAGCCGCAACCAGCAGCACGGTGCGTGCAATAATGACAATAATGCTGCGCACCAGATCGCAGGAAATCATGACCCACCGGCGCGGAAGCCGGTCTGAAATGGCTCCACCCAGCGGAGCCAGAAGCAAAAAGGGAAGAAACATGGCTAAATTAAGCTGCGCGGCATGTTGCGCTGACTCAACGTGGCGCTTCAGCACAACATAGCAAAGCAATTCCAGCATGACCAGAAAATGCACGCGGTCGCCAATAACGGAAACCACGTAACCACTCATCAGCAGAAAGAAATTACGATTGCGCAGCAGGGGAGGAAATTCCTGCAACAGCGGTGTGTCCGCCGAAATGCCTTGAACTGCGTTTTGCGACATTACCTCTCCGCGCTTTCCAGGGATACACCCTGCGCTGGTCATCAACAATCCAGATTGTGGACTCTACCATCCGCCGACGCAAGGCCTCGCTACCAGATAGCCAAACGCGCCAAAGTCAAAGATGATGCGGTGAAAGTTTCATTTTGACAAATCTTCCGCATCCGACACGAGCCTTTCGGCATTGCATCAGCATGTCTTACTTGACCGCGTGCCACCGGATAATTTATGCAATGCGACGATGGGCCGCGAGAATATCCGCCCGGGTAATGACCCCAAGCACCTGCCGCGGATCTTCCACATCCACCACCACCAGATGACCAATGCCATGCCGCACCATCATATTATCCGCATCGCGCAGTGATTCGTAGGCATGTACCACAAACGCCGGTTGATGCGTAATGCACTGCAGCGGCTCGGTAGCCGCAGCGGGTGTACTGAGCACGGCATGTTGCGAAACGACCCCCAGCAGCAATCCCTGCTGGTCAACAACTGGAAATATGTGGTGAAGGTATGGGCCATGGCTTTGTGTCAGAAGTTCTTTGACCTGCCCGATGGGCTGTGCGGCGCGGAGACACACAATATGCCGCGAGCAGGCGTCACGAACCAGCAGCCGATCCAGAAAATCCGCGTGCGGCTGCAGCAGAACCCGGCCTGAGCGACGGAGAAATTTCTCCGTAAGCATGTTGTCCTTCATCAAAGCACATGAAACCAGAAAGGACGCAGCGCATCCAACTACCAGTGGGGCCAGACCATTGGGTTGAAGAGTGGTCTCAAATGCAAATACCATCGCCGTCATCGGTGCCCAGCTTGCGCCGGCAAACATCGCAGCCATCCCGACCAGCGCTGCGGTCGCCATGCTGATCCCCGCATGCGGCAACAGAAATATCGCTACACCGCCGAGCAAGGCCCCCAGAGCGGAGCCGATATTAAAAAGAGGACTGATAATCGTTCCCGAGTTCCCGCTGCCCAGAGAAAGCATCCATGCCGCAACACGCGTGATCAGCAGCACTGCCGCAGTCTGGAGTGCCATTTTTCCGGACAGCATTAAACGGATATTAGAAAATCCGATCCCCATCGACCGAGCATCAATCAGCCCGCAAATTCCCACCGCAATACCACCTGCCGCGGGCCACCACATCCAGTGTATCCGCCAGAGCGTTCCCCATTTCTTAAACAGTTCGCCGACCCAATAAAGCCCGCGCGTCATCACAACTGAAAACAATCCGACCAGCAGCCCCACCACCGCATAACACAACAGCGCCGCCAGGTCAGGTGCCGGCAACGGCGGCATCTGAAATAAGGGAGCCGGACCGTCAATCACGACATGCAATATTTCGGCTGTGGCACTGGCTATTGCGACCACAACCACCGATACCGGCTGAAATTCAAATAGCAACAGCTCAATGGCGAGCAACACTGACGCCACGGGCGCACCAAAAGTGGCCGACATACCCGCCGCCGCCCCGGCGGCCAACAGTACGCGGCGCTGCTGCGTTGTAAAGAAGCGAAGCTGGCCCAATAAAGACCCCATTGCGCCGCCGGTAGGGATAATGGCTTCCGGTCCAAAGGGGCCGCCGGTACCAATGCTGATTCCGATGGAAAAGGGTTTGAGTATCGCTCCGAGCCATGGAATGCGGCCTTCGTGAAAAAGCGTGCTGTCCATCACTTCTGGCAGGCCGTGTCCACGTATTAATGGCGAACCGTAACGCGCCAGAAGCCCCACTGCCAGTCCACCGATAACTGGAATAAACAACACACCCAAACCGATGGCCTGATCAGACGGAGCCGCGGCGGCAAAGGAGAACCGCCCGTAAAAGCAGAGGTTGGTAACGAAATAGATCCAGTGGATGATGCAGAATGCAGCCAGTTCGCCCATCACGCCAAGGCCCAGTGCCAACAGGCACAGCAGCCATCCGTCAGGTCCCAGGATGCCACGCATTGATTTCCCCGGCACCGCGACGGTCACAAAGGCGGCAGGCGGTGCAGACGGTCTCGACGAGACTTTTTTTTCATCCGTCACGTAAGATCCTCACGGCATCACCCGGCACCGATAAGTAGAGCGCAGGGCATGGCCATTAACTGAACCGCCGGTGTGCCGCCAGCAAGTCCGTGCGGGTTATCACGCCGATAACCTGATCCGGCTTGTCCGGGGCGGTCACGATCAGGTGGCCTACGTTATAGCGCGACATCAGGTTATCCGCGAGGCGTAAGGGACTATCCGGTTCAATGACAATCGGCTTACGATTAATCAAAGAACGCAACGCGATTGCCGGATCAACGCGCGTGTCAAGCAATTCGCGATAAGACAGCACGCCGACGAGCTTTTTATCATCGTTGAGAATCGGAAATTCGTGGTGTTTTAATACGGCCCATTTGGCAAAGATCAACTGACGCGTTTCGGCCACCGTTCTGGAGCCATCCAGGCATATGGCCTCGCGTGTATAGGCATCGCGTACAAAAAGACGATCCAGAAAATCCGTTGAATATTCCGTCTGCACCCGGATACCCCTCCGGGCAATTTTTTCAGTCATGATCGTATCGCGCATCAGCAGGCAGGAAACAAGAAACGCGGTTGTGCATCCAGCCAGCAGGGGAAGCAATCCGTGCGGCTGCATGGTGGTTTCAAACGCGAAAACAATGCTGGTAAGCAAAGCGCGCGACGCGCCTGCAAACAATGCCGCCATACCCACCAGTGCCGCCACGCGCACATCCACTCCGGAATCAGGAAAGAAATGCACCACGGCCATGCCCAGCAGCAGGCCCAGGGCGCTGCCCAGGGTAAACAGCGGAGCCAAAGTGCCGCCGGAGGTGCCGCTGCCCAGCGCCACCGTCCATGAAATCCATTTAAGTATCAGAAGCATCAGAATGGCTTTGATGGCCATACCGCCGGCCAGCAGATGAAAGATATTGTCGTATCCAACGCCCATGCTGTGATGGTCAAAATAGCCGCAAACGCCGACCACCACAGCCCCCAGGGCAGGCCACCACATCCAGTGCACATGACTGTATTTTTCGAAGCCGTCTTCCACCAGATACAACAATCGCGTGACACCGGCGGCGGCGACGCCGGCAATCAAGCCGATGACCGCATAAAAAATCAATGACCAGTGATTGGCCGGACCAACATTGGGCATGGCAAAAATGGGCTTGTCGCCCATAAATATAATCCGTAAACCCGCCGCGGTAGCGCTGGCCAAAGCCACCGGCACCAGCGACCGTGCGCGAAACTCAAATAACAGCAGTTCAACAGCCAGTAACACAGCTGAAACCGGTGATCCGAATGTTGCCGCCATTCCCGCCGCAGCGCCGGCGGAGAGCAGGATTTTTCGCTCGTCCGCGGTGGTGTGAAGAATCTGCCCCACCAATGACCCAAAGGCTCCACCGGTCGCGATGATCGGCCCTTCGGCACCAAACGGGCCGCCTGTGCCGATACTGATTGCCGCCGAAATGGGTTTCAGCAACGTCAGGCTCATGGGGATGCGACTTTGATTGGTAAGAATATTTTCCATCGCTTCCGGAATACCGTGGCCGCGGATGCCGGCGTGGCCATATCGGGCCATAATCCCCACGACCACAGCACCGATGATCGGTACAGCGATAACCCATATTCCCAGATGCGCCGATGTCGGATCGGCAAAAGACAGTGAAAATCGACCGTAAAAACAGAGATTCGTCAGCAGGCCGATCAGCCGCAGCAATGCCATGGCCACGACCGCCGCCACTGCTCCAATCATGACCGACAAACCCGCCAGTCTCCAGACATCACGCCCGAAGAGTGTGGCGTGGGCGGTCATTTGTTCATATTCCAAAACTGGCCCCAGCGACGGCGAAACCCCGACGCCCTCGGTTGTGGACCCTCGATCCTCAGGAGTTTTCACAGCTTCATATGCCTCCATCACCGTGCATCAATGCGTTGTATCCGCCAGAATACCCCGCAATGATCTATTTGCCTTACCTCAACACATCTTGCATCCTGTTGCCGCGGCCCGCGGATGTTGCACATTCAGTGCGCAACGACTGTGCCATTATCTCGCGCTGTCAGTGAGTCGGTTATGCTGCTTTAAAGCCGCATCCAATACGCCGTTAATAAAACCGTAACTCTCTTCTGTGGAGTATTCTCTGGCCATGTTAATCGCTTCATCCAGCACCACTTTTCCCGGCGTCTGCGGCTGATGGGTTAATTCCCAAAGCGCCAGCCGCAGAATATTGCGGTCCACCGCCGCGAGGCGCGTGATCGTCCAGCGCGGAATCAGTCGTCCCGCCCATTCGTCGGCCTCTTTGTGATAATCCCATGCACCGCAGGCCATGGATGTGGCGAGTTGCCGCACGTCGTTATCATCGGTGGCTTGACTGATAAACGTGGGTAGCATTTGCGCTATAAAAGTGTCGCCCTGCACCTCCGCCTGATAAATTGCCTGCAGGGCAATGCGGCGGGCTGCGGAACGTTTTTCATTCGTTGTATTCACAATGTTTCCTGTTAAGAGTTCTGTAGCGCGGACAATTGATTCAGCACATCCGCCATTTCCATGGCGGCGCACGCGGCGCTCCAACCGGCGTTGCCCATTTTCAAACCGGCTCGATCCATCGCCTGTTCCACGGTATCCGCCGTGATGATGCCAAAAATGGTCGGCACCCCCGTGGCCGGGCCAATTGCGGCAATGCCACTGGCAACCTGTTGTGCCACATGATCAAAATGAGCAGTCTGGCCACGAATTATGCAGCCAAGGCAGATAATGGCCGAGAATTTTTCACTTCTGGCCAGACGCATCGCGACGGTGGGAATCTCAAAGCTTCCCGGCACCCAGATTCTGCTGATCTGCTTTTCATTGGCACCGTGGCGCACCAGAGCTTCAACCGCGCCATCGGCAAGCCGCGATGTGATCAATCCATTAAATTCAGCGGCAATAATGACATAATGCTGTTGCGGTTTAACACAAAGTTGACCACGCAGATCAGAAATCATAAGCATATCTCCACCAAAACAAGCCCTTTAGTTTAGCGGTTTGGCCATGGACCGTCCAATTCGAGGCGATGGCGAAGCGCGAAATAGCGTGAGAATTGGGCAGGCAATGAGCTTTAACAGGATCCCGGTCTTTCAATAAAAAGCAATATTTAATTATCGGGGGCGAAATTTTGAAAAATTTTCCATTTTTTATTTGACAGCATTCACGCACCGGGCTATACTCCCTTTCAATGGAGTAGGTCTGAAGGTGAGGGTTGTACAGAACCAGTCTGTTACCCTTGTTTATTAGTTAAAACAGCGAAAGCGGCAAATGAATTGAATGAAGATTCAATATCATT
>JAKAYZ010000095.1 GCA_021816165.1 Planctomycetota bacterium
CCGGCCATCGGCGCCCTTATGATTCGCATTTAACGCGAAGGTGATGATGGTGCGGCGGGCGGCATGGTCGCACCAGCTTTCCGCGGCAACGGCAAAAACGCTCACGCCGCGGAGCATCCTGGGTCCCGGCAACTGGTGAACCGGCGCCATGCCTTTGTACAGTCCGGCGGCCGCGAACCGCCCGACAGGAGATTTTCATGATCAATGCTTATCCGTTGGTTAATTGGCGCGCCGCGGCGGCGGTGGTGCTGTTGAGTTTCGCCGTGGTTCTGCCGATGCATGCGGCGACTCCCCGATGGATCACCGTTGCGGCCGACGGCTCCGGTCAATTCCGATCCATTCAAAAGGCGGTCAATTCCATCCGCGGCGGCACTGCGCCGGTGATCATCTTCATCAAGCCGGGGGTGTACCATCAGCGTGTAAGCCTGTCCCGGCATCTACCGCCGGTGACGCTGCTGGGCCGCGATGGGGAAACCCGCCGCACCATCATCACCTTCGCGTTAAATGCGAATCATAAGGGCGCCGATGGCCGGCCGATCGGTACTTTTTTAACCCCCACCGTGTGGGTTCGCTGCAATAATTTTTCCGCGGCCAACCTTACCATCGTCAATGCCGCGGGTAACACGGGGCAGGCCCTGGCTTTGCGTGTGGATGGCGATCGGTGCGTATTTTACCATTGCCGGCTCATCGGCTGGCAGGATACACTGCTGGTCGCAAAACAGCGGCAATATTTTGAAAACTGCACCATTTGCGGCGCGACGGATTTTATTTTCGGCGCCGGCACGGACTATTTTAATCATTGCCTGATCCATTGCCTGGGATATGGCTTTGTCACCGCGGCCAGAACCCCGAAAACCGCCGCCAACGGATTTGTGTTTGATCATTGTAAAATTCTCACCGCAACGCGTCCCGGCCGGGTTGTTCTGGGCCGGCCGTGGCGGCAGTATGCCCACGTGGTGTTTATGCATACGTGGCTGGGCGCCGGTATTTCGCCGCGTGCCTGGATCACCTGGCATCACAACCCCGCGGATAAAAAAACCGTGCGTTATGCCCAGTATGCCAACCGCGGCCCGGGCTGGAACCCGGCCAAGGCGGCCTCGTGGACAAAAATTCTCACCGCCCGGCAGGCCGGCGGGCTTACGGTGCAAAATGTGCTTTCCGGCGCCGACGGCTGGAACCCCCGGCGGCGGGTTCAACGGAAATTGCTGCCGGAAATTCTGAAAGTCAGCGGGTCGCAAATTCCCGCGCAGGTGTTTGCCGCGGCTGATTATCATCTTAAACCGAATTCCCCGGCCATGCAGACCCACATCATTCAAAATGTGCTGAATATCTGCCGTCAGGCGGGAGGCGGCGAAGTTATCATCGGTCCGGGGAAATATTTCACCGGGCCGCTGACTATTTTCAGTCATGAAAACCTGCACCTTGCCAAAGGCTGCACGCTGCTGTTTTCCACCGATCCACGGGATTATCCCCATCGGCCGGATGGCTTTGTCCCCTGTCTTGGGGCGGATCATGCCAGTGACATCGCCCTGACCGGTCATGGTGTGCTGGACGGGCAGGGATTGCCCTGGTGGCGGATCGCCTGGGCGGCCAAACGCCATCATGCCGTTCCCACGCCGGTACCCGTCCGCCGCCCGCAGCTTATTGTGCTGAATCGCTGCCGGCGCGTGCTGGTGCAGGATGTCACGCTGGAAAACTCGCCCAGCTTTCACCTGTTTCCGCAGGAATGCCGGGATGTGGTGATCCGCGGCATAACCATTCTGGCCCCGCAGCATTCGCCCAATACCGATGGTATTGATCCATCCGGATGGAATTATCTGATCACGCATTGCCGCTTTAATGAAGGGGATGATTGCATCGCCATTAAAGCCGCGGGCATACCCCGCTGGCGGCATCCATCCTGCGAAAATTTTTTGATTCGCGATTGCACGTTTGATCATGGGCATGGCATGTCCGTAGGGTCGGTTACCTACGGCGGCTTGCGCAACATGACTGTCACGCATTGCGTGTTCAACCATACCGATGCGGGCATTCGCCTGAAATCCAACCGGCATCGCGGCGGCCTGGTGGAGGACCTGGATTATTCGCACCTGACGATGACCGATGTCAAAATGCCGATCCAGATCGTCAGTTATTATTTAGAGGTTCCGAAAAATGCCCAGAATGACCATGCCTTCCCGGTTACCAGCCGCACGCCGATATGGCGGAATATTACCATTCATGATGTAACCGCGGACGGGGCTGCCGCGGCCGGTGAAATCATCGGCCTGCCGGAAATGCCGATCCGCAATGTACAGCTGGACCATGTGACGATTGCCGCGCGCGGCGGCATGAAAATTGTGCGGGGAAACGCGATTGATTTCACCGCCTGCAAAATCCGCGTCGCCCATGGGCCGGCGCTGCGGGTGTATCATTCCACGGTTCAGGGGATGTCCGCCGGACATTAACCGCGGCCGGACGCCCGTTCGCCGCATTTAAACCGCCGTCAATTCATACGGCGTGTCCGAAAGGATGACCTTCGGATGTTCGCGTGAAAAATAGCGAGGGGCGAAGGAATCGGCGAACAACAGCGCCCGATGCCCGCGATCGTTAAGGGCCATGGCGATGGACGAATTGGCGATGGCCTCCTGAACCGCATCCATGGGCACTTCCGGCGCGATCCAGCGCAGAATCTGCCAGCGGGCCCGCTCAAAGCGGGATTCGGCGGCATATTCACTTTTCAACCGGTATTGCGCGACTTCAAACTGCAGCGGGCCGACAGCCGAAAGAAGCGGTGTGCCGGTGGGGGCGGCCGGCACGGTGAGCGCGCCCATCACGCCTTCCTGCAATAGCTGCCCGAGCCCTTCGCGAAACCGCTTGAACTGGCTGGAACTGCTGGAATGCAGAAAGCCGAAACATTCCGGAGTAAATCGCGGTACTTCCCGGTAAACAATCGCCGGGTCTTCCGACAGCGTATCGCCGATGCCGAATTCCCCATGCCCAACCAGGCCGATCACATCGCCCGGCCAGGCTTCATCCACGGTTTCCCGTTCGCGGCCGAACAGTTTATGCGAACTCGCCAGGCGCACCTTTTTACCGGATTGCACATGGGTGACCGTCATATCGCGTGAAAATTTTCCCGCACATACCCGCAGAAAGGCGATGCGGTCCCGGTGCCGGGGGTCCATGTTGGCCTGAATTTTGAAAATAAAACCGGAGAAAGCCGGGCTTTCCAGCGGAATGATCCTGTCTCCGGAGTGGCGCGGCTGCGGCGGATTGGCCTGCCGCAAAAAACTGTCCAGCAGCAATTGCACGCCGAAATTATTCATGGCGCTGCCGAAAAAGACCGGAATCAGTTCGCCGCGGCGCACCTGCTCCAGATCAAACGGATGGCCGGCGCCCTGCAGCATGTCCAGCTCATCCATAAACTGCTGGTAAAGGGCCGGCGGCAGGCTGCTGCGCATCGCCGGATCGGAAAGCGACTTTACCGCCACGGGCGCGCGGTAGGCGCCGCCCGGCGTGCGCTCAAACAAATGAAGTTGATTGGCCTGTCGGTCAAACACGCCGCGGAAATCCCGACCGTTGCCCAGCGGCCAGTTCACCGCCGTTGCCGGCAGGCCCAGCACCCGCTCCAACTCATCCATAAGAGCCAGCGGGTCCAAGGCGGGCCGGTCCAGTTTATTCATGAAGGTAAAGATGGGTATGCGGCGGCGCCGGCAGATTTCAAACAGTTTCTGCGTCTGCGATTCAATGCCCTTGCCCGCGTCAATGACCATGACCACCGCATCCACCGCGGTAAGCACGCGATAGGTATCTTCGGAAAAATCCTTATGGCCGGGCGTGTCCAGCAGATTGATCTGATAGCCGTTGTATTCAAACTGCAGCACAGTGGAGCTTACGGAGATGCCGCGCTGCCGTTCAAGCTCCATCCAGTCCGAGGTGGACGCCCGCTGATTCTTGCGTGCCGTGACCGATCCGGCCAGGTGAAGCGCACCGCCGTAAAGCAGGAACTTTTCCGTGAGCGTGGTCTTGCCGGCATCCGGGTGGGAAATGATGGCAAAGGTGCGGCGGCGGTTAATCTGTTCAAGACTCATGGGGTATTCCAGTCAAAGTTAAAAGCCGGCGGAACAGGCCGGTTTGGGCGAACGTGACGTGACGGACGCCGACGGTCCTTCAGGGTGGAAAGCCCAAGCGGTCGCTTTCCGCGAATGGGCCGTGGGCGGCGAAGTACATGTGATCCGGCCGGAGCATCAGGCGGCATCCCCGGCATTTTCAGCCGCCCGCTGGAGCTTGCGGATTTCCTGCCTTAGGCTCATGCGGGCCAGAGCGGACATGCGATCCAGAATAAGAATGCCGTCCAGATGGTCATTTTCATGCTGTACAATTCGGGCCGGGTACCCTTCCAGCGTTTCGGTAAACGCCGCACCGTCCCGGCCGAGGCCGGATAATTCCAGTTTCAGATGGCGGTTGATTTTGGCCCGGATTTCCGGCAGGGAAAGGCAGCCTTCCTCTTTTTCTTCCTGGCCCTGCGTCATGGAGATTACCGGGTTGATGACGGCCCGGGCATCTTCCACCTTGCCGGTGGGGGACATGATAAAAAGCCGGAACGGCAGGCCCACCTGCGGAGCGGCGAGCCCCACACCTTCGTGCTCAATCATCAGGGCGATCATACGGTCAATCACCTGGTCCAGCCACGGGTCAAATTTTGTCACCGGGCGGGCGATCCTTTTAAGCACCGGCGCCGGCCAGATGACCACCTGCAGGGATTCCGGGTCCGGATGCACGGGCCGCGGCGGGGCGGCGGGCGCGGAGCGCTTGGGGCGGCGCAATTGTGCGGGGCGTCTGGTCATGAATGGAAAATCTCCGACAGCAATATCCGGCGGTCGCAACCTGCCTTTACGACCATAGATCATAACATATTAAGGGCACGGCGTGGAGCGGCCGCTTGCACGGATTGCGCCGGCGTTATGCAGACGGGAATGGCGGACCACGTCATTTCCTGCGGTTAAAAGAAAGCCATTCGTTCAGGCGTCTGCGGCGGTTTTCACACCGGCAGTTGTCCTTGCCAAAGACAGGCCGGCGTGCGAGGCGGTTAATCCAACGGGCCATGGGCCGCGCGATGTAATGAATCCAATCTCCGAGGCCGCGGGGCCGGCCGGTGTAATCCGGGCAGATGGCGCAGATGCCATGGCTGGGTTTGCCGCCGAAGCGGCCGAGATCGCAGCAACCTCCGCCGGCGACCCGGCAATCTTTCCAGTGAATGCAGAATGTTTTCATGCAATCTCCACAGTGCCGCGCGTATCACAACCTCCGGTGCGGGCATATGTTCCGCTGAACGATGTCCCGCCGGCCTTCTGCCCTTGCCACACTATTTCACCACCGGAAGGGGCATTCTGGCAAATGATCTGCATATAAAAGGTATTGGAGGCGGCTTTATACCAAACGCTGCTGATGCCGGGAGGGTTGTATTCCCACATGCGCACGGCGTGAAATTTGCAGGCATAGCAGCCGCCGGCCCCGGAAAAGCATTGCCCATTGGAAAAGGTGCAGGTGGCGGCGTCAAAAAATTGAAAAGTGCCGTCCCATACGCAATCCGCGGGCAGGCCGGCGGTGCAATCGGAACAGGGGGAAAAATAGGTGTCCGAATAATTGAAAATGGCGATGGCGCTGGGCGCGTTGGTGCAGGGGGTTGCCGCCGCACAGCAACAGGCGCCGCCGGCGGCGGACAGGACGCGCCCGGCGGAGGAGGAAAGTGTTTGATGGGCATCTGAGCCAAGCTGGGTGAAAGGTCCGGCCATGCGCTTCCTGAATTCCGCCGCGGACAACATGCGGCGCCATAAAGCTGTAGGGTTTTGGGGTGTGGGATAATGGGGAAGAGGGTTTATTGACCGCAACGCCGGGACAGGGATTTTAAGAACGGCCGATTTAATGAGAGCCGTGGGCCGGGGCGGGTCAGCCGCGGAGGCAAGCCGATGTATAAGAACAGAAACGCACTAAATAATGCGGATTGTGCGCCATAACCGTGGGATGGAAATTCGGCGTGTTTGTGCGGATTTAACGCAAAGACGGGGATGGCCGCACGGCGGTTGCAGAAACAGGCGCGGGGCATACAATTTGTTTTCCAAGGTTCCGTATCGCCGGTGTCATCCCGTGTCATGGAAGCGGGGGAACGTTTATCCGGCGACGGGGTCGGCGAATTTGCCATTTAACGGGACTGTATATGAGTGCATCCAGGGAAACCGGCCGGCGGGCGATTCTGGACCTGATCGGCCGAACGCCGTTGATTCCGTTGCATTTTGCCGCGGAGGGGATCACACTGCTGGCGAA
The DNA here is from genome assembly GCA_021816165.1 of Planctomycetota bacterium. The sequence continues at coordinate 6,307 of JAKAYZ010000095.1, forward strand.
ATGTGAATTTCTAAATCCGAGCGGCAGCGTAAAAGACCGTTTTGCGCGATGCGTGCTGCTGGATGCGGAGCAGCGCGGTCTTTTAAAGCCGGACTCCGTGGTGCTGGAATGCAGCAGCGGAAATACCGGCATTGCACTGGCGACGGTGGGCGCGGCGATGGGCTATGCGGTCAGCATTGTGCTGGACAGCAGTGCGAGCCGGGAGCGGCCGGCGTTAATGCGGCAACTGGGGGCCGACGTCATATTCTTCACGGGGAAAGGGCATTATGAGATGGGCATTGAGCTTACCCGGCAGATGGCCGCGGGTGACAGCCGCTATTTTTTGCCGCGTCAATTCGAAAATCCTTTGAATCGTGAGGATCATGAACAGACCACGGGCGGTGAAATACTGCAGCAGGCGGGCGGACGGGTGGATGCGTTTATCAGCGGGTATGGAACCGGGGCGACATTGGCGGGTTGCGGCCGGGCGATCCGCCGGAGCTGTCCGCAAGCGCGGATTATCGCGATGGAGCCGGCGGAGCAGGCGTTGCTGGCCGGCGAGCACCCGTGCTGCCATCGGATAGAGGGTATTGCGGATGGGTTTATTCCATCGCTGCTGCAGGATGCGCCGTTGGACGGGCATATCAAGGTGACGAGTGCGGCGGCCATTTCAATGACGCGGCGATTGCAACGGGAATTCGGGCTGCTGGTGGGAATTTCATCCGGGGCCAATGTGGTTGCGGCGATGCAGACAGCCGGGGAAATGGGACCCGGAAGCAATGTGGTAACGCTGTTGTGCGACCGTGCGGAACGCTATTTCAGCACCGGGTTGTTTGCGGGTACGCAAGGGGCGGAGTGAACCGCGGAGGGCACGGCATCCACCGGGTTTTCCACCGGCCGGATACGCATTAAAACAATTCTGTTCCCGCGGCTGGACCAATCCAGCCGGCGGGTGTGGGGTTCTTACGGTTACCGATTGTCCCCGGGCTATTGCCGCGCGAGTGTATGCGCCTGCCCTG
>JAKAYZ010000096.1 GCA_021816165.1 Planctomycetota bacterium
AAAATAGTTGCCATGGATACTGGTGCCGACCGTATGGCGGTGATTCTCCTTGCAGTCCTTACGCCGTGCTTGAATCTTCTTGTGCAAGCCCTAGTCAATGATTGCCGGCCAAGCGTTGGGTTTTACAATCCAGTCACTTTCGGGCCGCAGTTCCAAGCCTTCATCCAAGCGTTCCACGCTCTGGCCCCCGGAGTGCCGGTGCCATTTGCTTTCTGTGCGCTGGTTGTAAACGCTTATGCCCGCGTATGCCGGGTTGTCCAGCATTGAATGGATTGTGGGTATTGTGAAGATACGCCCCCGGATGGTGCGCAATCCGGCTTTATTCAAATTATTGCGCAAAACGCGGATCGGCAGGCCTGCCGCATAATCGGCAAACATCTTTTGAATGGCGTGTACTCTGACAGGATCGGATGGTACGAGCGTGCAAAGTTCAAATTCCGGTTTGGTATACCGTAGTCCGGGCGGAATAATTTCGATGAGTGCTCCAGTTTCCGGGTGCAATACATGCTGCGTACGGTCCGACATATCGCGGAGAATACGTTTCGGTTTTCCGTCCATGGTGGTATACAGGCGGTCAAAACCATACGGGATCGGGCCGCCACACCATAAGCCGCGTTCCGCCCGGGCGACATGGCCGCGCATGGTATCGCGGGAAAGCTTGCGCAAGTAATCGCCGTTCTGGTAATGCTCCACGTATCCGATAAGACCGGAAGCAAAAGAGCGGTCGGCCTCCTGCCCGGTGGCCACATAAAATACACGTTTGCCCGCAATGAGAAGTTTTCGCTCCAGCATCAATCCGTCTACCGGGTCTTTGGGCCTCGCCAACCGGTTGCGTTCCCACGCCAGAACAATGCCAACCTCTTTATCCTGCTGGGCACGGTTCATCATGGCATCCAAGCCGGGGCGGGTCATGTCGCTGCCGCTGATGGCGTCGTCAACGTAGATTTCGCTAAGCGTCCAGCCACGTGCCGCGGCAAAGCCCTGCAATTTACTGCGTTGCTGATCCAGTGATTCTTCCTGGCGGTTGGTTGATCTCCGGATGTATCCGATTGCATTCATTGTGGTATCCCCTTGAGGATGTTGCATATTTCGCTAAATTTATCCGTTGTTCTTGGATTCTTCCATATAGCCTCTGTGCCGCTATTGGGATCCCCGGGATCACGCATTTTCAGGCCCGTGATAGGGGGATTGTACTGGCTCATGAAAGTATGGTCGTCGTCTTCCAGAATCCAGAAGCCATCGGGTTGGAAGTTCTTTTTCAGGTGGATGAGGTACAGGTGGTCCCACTCGGAATGCAAAGGTGTCATTGCTCGGGTTTTGGAATAAGCGGAGACGGTCTTCACTTGTATCCTGATTTCCTTTGCGCTAATATTATTTCTAGCCATTATATCGCAGCCTTTTTCGCTTGGATTGTCCGAGAATTTTGCGCTCCAAGCACCCCCGTCCATACAACGGACGCAACACATCGCGTAGTATTCTCCGATAACACCCGTCTTTGGGTCTCCCTGGGGAAGCCATGTGAGGCACTCATCCTTTTTCTGTGGGTGAAATTGTAACATGTTTAAGGCTTCATGTTGTTGTTGCTGGGATTGTAATTGCTGGGATTGTAATGCTGGGATTGTAAAGAACTCAACGTCTGGTATGCTTCTGCATAGGCTTTGATGGCAGCATTAATTTCACTCAAACACATATTTCAATATCCATAAAGAGCTTTGCGGGGAATCATCGTCGCTGGTCGTTGTTGCGCCTACCGTCGCTTTAAACGTTTATATTTATTGCTGCATTGACGACAGATCGTTGGGTCACCGTGTTCTTTGGCGCGGCTAAAATCTTGGGGCAGCATGGGGAATTCCTCCCCACACATACCCTCCACATCATCGTTTTTCTGTCCGAAATAGTGGCCGCATTTGCCGATCACGAGTAGAAGCGGATATCCCGATCCTCGCTTGTAGGCGTTAATGAAGTCCACTGCTTCTTTAAGTCGTTTATTATCTCCGAGATTCGACATTTGTGTGCCTCCAAAAAAATAGTATCAGGCCCCGTAGGGCTGTTATTAACCTCTGTTCGGGACTCCGGACGCCCAGGGCACCCCGAACACGCCAACCACGTATATCAGTGTAGCAGCGGGTACTGCGTGAATCAAGTGGTTGGCGGCCCGGGAAAGTTTTTCCCCGTTGCCATCGCCGCGTGTCGCGGCACGTTCCAGGGGAAGAAGGGGAACAGGGGCCTGGGGGCATTGGGGCCTCATTGCCCCCAGAGCATTGCGTGCCCTTAGCTCTGCGCACGATGTTCCGCCTCTGATGATGTCGGTCTCGGTTTCGCGTGCCCGCCGATGGCTCTGCCCCGCATTACCGTCTCAGCACACAGGAAAGAACAATACGCCGCGTCAGATATATTGAGTCCGCCGCAAACCTCCGCCTGCGGACACGCCTCCGGCGGAACCGCCGGAGGCGGTGCCGGAGCGTGGCCGCGGCGGTGATTTCGGGGGATGACTAATAGCATCCCCTCCTTCCCTTCCATCCATAGCAACATGGATGCTGATTTCAATGTTTTTGATGGTTTCATACGGGGTATTTCCTTCCAACCTATGGGGTTGTTCATTCCATGGATTGCTCTACGATTTCCATCTCCGCGCCCTGATCCCGGATACATAACTTGCCTTTCAGCAATTGAATTTCGGTTTGGCGCTTGGCCACTTGGTCATACCATGGTTCGGGGTGCTCCTGCCTCCACATTTCCAGAAGCTCTGGAATGCAATCCTCATTGCGTTTGTCGAGGATGGCCGCAGCGGATAGCAGATTGCCAAAACCCTGCAAAATGCGTTGGAGGGCGTTCTCGCCCACGCTGGGGATTGGCCGGTTGGGGGTTGCGGTACTCCATGCCGCCTGTACCTGTTGCCAGAATTCACTGGGGGTGGCGTCACGGTTTCCCTTGGAGTTATGTTGGGTATTCAACGTAAGCCACACTTGGGTCAAATAGGCCCAAGTGCCCGGTATTTTACGCTCCAGCATGGCCATGCTTTCAATTTGAAATTCTTTGAGTTTTTCCCTGCGGATTTGAAATTCGGTGCGTGTGACGCTACTTGCCAAGGGGTTATTCCACAGGCCGCGTTCCCATGCCTTTTCGGGGTGTCGTTTTAACTCGATCTGCTTATTGTAAATTCGGACATGTAATTGTTCTCCGCCGATACGGATACTGGTAAGGGTGCGCCCTTTTTGGAATAACGCTTCAAGTTTCTGATCTTCCTGCATGTACCGGCGGACATTACGGGCCACGGTAATCCATTTGGGCAGGTGGTCATGGTCATAGATATCCGGCATTTGCAATGGTACCGGGCAATGAGTATCCGTGGTAAGGTGCAGTTCGGATATTTTGTCCCAATTCCGCGTACCTCCGATTTGGTCTAACACATTGTCGATTGCCTCCAGCAATTCGTAGGGCCTTCTTCCGGCGATAGCCTGCGGATAGGCCTCCACCATGCAATTTGGCGTTCGCTCGGAGAATTCTTCTTCTGAGAAGTACATAGCCAGTTGGCCGTGCTGGATTCCGTAACGATATTTTTTGCGGCCGTAAGGCAGGATCGCCCATGTCTGATTGCCGATGTAAAACGTATACTCCGCCGGTTTTTCCCGGACATTGGCTTGAAGGGCGGCCAGCATGGAGAGGGCTTCCGGATTCGTCCATTTAACCCCTAATCCGATTTTGATGGTATCAATGCCGCGCCAGATGGTGATGGACTGGTTGGTATCGGGATTGGTGTTGTGGAGTGGGGAAGATACAGTTGGTAACGGATCGAAGAGCGTTGCGAGCGCGGATGTGGTTGCGCCGGGCATGGGTTTCACGGTGGTGGCGGTTCCGATTTGCGGGAAAGTCACTCTACGCTTTTTGCTACAATAAAACTCGATGGGGCCTTCGACGATCACGCGCCGGCCTCGGTATTTGAAGAGTTCATCAAAGCCGGCGGAAGCATTGACTGGCGCAATACCGCCCTCCATGATGACGTCAATGGTGACGCCCTCGGCTAGAACCTCTCCGAGGTGGTTTGTGCGGGGGCGAACGGCTTGCAGAATTCCTTCGATTCGGTAGCAGGGTGCGGTCATAGTGTTTTCTCCTTGTTATCAGAAAGTGGTGAAACTGAACTTACAATTCGGCGGGCGATGAGCGACGCCAAAAGCCGCCGGGCCTTGTCGGCGTCTGCTACGGCCTCGACGCGGTCAGCAGTTTGGTACTGAAAACGCCATGCGGGGTTATCTGAATGTATTGCTGGCGTGCGGTCTGCGCGGTCGTCGCCGCAGCGGACTGATTGTCGGGTCGTAAAATTAGATCGTGACCTGGCCATAGCCGGTCACGATAGATGATGGGATTAGGCCTTACCGGTACGCGGCGGAAGAATGTTGCGTACCACTTTTTCCGAGTGCCGTTGCCCAGAGCTTGGCATAAGCCCTTAGTCGTCTGCGGAAGGCCTCATCGTCAACGTCGGCAAGTGTGGGATCAGATTGGTTCCCAACGGTATCCCGAGCAGCCGCGTCGAATAGGGCGCGGATGTCCTGTGGCCCCAGCACGTGGCAGTTGATTGGTTTAAGAGAGTTGCTGAAATGTAGTAGAAGGCCACCCAGTCGGGCCTTGATAAGCCACAGGCTGGGTTGGGACTGCGGACGTGGAATTAAAGCGGTGTTCAGTCGGGCCAGGCTGTAGCGTTTTGCCGGGTCGTTTTGCCATTTATATCTTAGTCGGGCTATACCGGGATCATTCGCAACGTGCGGGTCGACTGAAATCAACGTCTTCAATGCCGTGAGATCACCCAGCCGGGCGGATCGTAATAAGCGGGAAGGTGGTTTGCCATACAAGAGCATGCATGGAATAAAGACACGGATAAAAAATTGCATTTCAGCCTCACGCATGACCGATTCGGCAAATGGTGTAAGTTGGGCGGGCTTGAGCATTGTTTGGATTTGGCGGTCCAGCCCCGCTTCGAATATTTTGCAAAGCCAGTTACCGAATCGTATGCCAGAGGCGCGGCGTTTGTCTGATAAGCCGTTCCAAATGCCAAGCATGCGGATATTGGCGTCGCGGGCAAATGAGAAACTCCAGCAGCGGTAGAGCTTGGCACCCGTGCGTTCGTGGCTCTCAAAGAGCATGGTAAAGAGGATTGCCCGAATCTTGCGGGTGGATGTGTAACAGGCATGCCAGTGTGTCGGATGTTGTGGATATTGCCAACTGGACGGCAACTTATTCACTAAGTTCGGATCGACGGCGCGGCGGATGTCCGGGGCGGAAAATGCGATGATTTTTGCCAGCATCCTGATTGCCGGGGGTTTGTCTTTGCACCACTGGTTGATGGCCTTCATAACGGCTCACAAGCATTGCCCGATGACTGATTTAGTTCGGTCGAGGATTGTTCCTGAGTCATTACTACCCCACCCAATCCAACGACCTGCCGATAAGAAGTTCGCTCATTTTCGCATGGTGTGTATTTTTCATTGATATCAAGCGGGTTTGGAAGGCGTGCTTTTCCGCAAGCTGATGCACATCGCGGGCGTCATCATAGGTCATAAGAAAATCGCCCTGCACGCTTTGAATGGCGGAGAAAAGCTGCTCGTGGTCGAGGCGATGGTGCGTGTACAGCCGTGATCCTGCCCGTTTGCCGGCCGCGGTCCCCGCTGTGTACGGGGGGTCGATAAAAAACGCGGCGTTTTTCATGCCGTAGTGATCTTGGATTGCCTGCACCCCGTCTCCCTCTTGAAACGTGAAGCGGTCCCGAATCTTGGCGATGGCTTGGATTCGTTGCGCCAGGGTGACGGGATACCACCTTGATCGCAGTCCTTTGCCGCTTTCACCGTTCTTCATCAGGCTGGCCCCCGGTGCAAGAATCCCGCCGTGGAAAGTGCGATTTTTCAGCACTGTGCGGAAGGCAATTTCCGGCGTGCTGTTACTGGTTTTTGCCAGTTCCTCGCGGACGTTATGGTAGGTCAGGTCAAAGGTCAATATCCGCTGAACGAGCCACTCGGTTTCTGGCCCGAGAATCGTTTTCCAAACTGCCGCGACTTCGCTGTCCAGTTCGACAAGCAGCACATGCCCGGCTAATTCCTCGAAGGCTGCGGTCAAGCCGACCGTTGCACCGCCTGCAAATGGTTCGATCATCAAGTCTGGGCGATGGGTACGGCTTCTTAGCCATTCGCGCACGCGCGGCACTAGCCACGTTTTGCCACCGGGATACCGAAATGGGCTGCGTTTCGGCACGGACGCGACGTTGACCACCCGGTCCGGGATACCGACGTTCCAAAATGCCTGCTGGTAACCTGCGTTAAGACGGCCCAAGGATCACCTCCGTCGTAGGTGGGTTGCCATCCAATTTCTCGTCAACTCTCTGCTGTAATTGCGCTACAAACCTGTCGACGTTCCCCGGATCAGATCGGGTAAGTTTTGCCAAGCTTTCATCAAACCTCGTGTATACAGTTTGCCCCTTTGTCAAAGCATATACCCCGGTCGCCGGACTTTTGTGAAGATCGTATATGAACCAAGCCATTTCCGCTTCGTTGGCGTCCACCGATTGCAGAATTGGCAGCGTCTCAAAAAAGCCTCTGTTGATGGCAACGGCTGTTTTTTTACCCCACGCCTTGAAGATTCCACCTTTGAATATTAATTGGGGGGCCAGCCGCTTTCGGGAGGACGAAAGATAATCCGGAGTCGGATACCACTGCTCCCGGCTCCAGTCCATGCCGGCCCGGGCTTTCGGGTTTTCCATGTAGTGTTCAAACGGATTACGCACATTCCCTGAAATGTATACCGCTTGAACTTCCAAGGCACCGAAGTCGATTATTTTTCCGTGATCGTCATACGAGCATAAAACAACGTCAATATTGCCAGTAGATTTATCGTAGGCGTCCTTCAGGCGGACTTCAGTAAGTGTCGTCCACTTGGCACCCGGTGGGAAGAAAAACTCTGCGGCATCCTCCGCAATCAGCCAGCGCTCGCGGAACCTGATGGGGCAGGTGATGACCACCGATTCCCCATGAAATATGCTGCACACACCCAGAGGATCATTCACCTTGTCTTTGGTGCAATTCGGCACCTTGTTGCCGAACGGGCACAAGCGATTTTTACGGCACCGCCGGGCTTCTTCCGAGTTGTCTGTGATCGGGAATCCGAAAACTTCTGCAAGCGGCTGTTTTGGCATGAATACAGATTCCTTTCCGGATTATGGCGCTGTGTCTGAAGCAGATACTATCATTCCAATAAATCCAAACAAAAGTATACCATAGGGTTAGAAA
>JAKAYZ010000097.1 GCA_021816165.1 Planctomycetota bacterium
GAAGCACGGAGCCATGATTCGCGAGGCGTGCCACAAACTGCGCGTGGATTTTGTACAGGTGGATACCAGTGTGCCGCTGGATGTATCGCTGCCGGGCTTTTTGGCCACGCGGGCGGCGCGAATGAAGTAGGGCGCAGGATGGATAGTCGCGGGGGGCGACTGAAACCGAGTCTGCATTCGCTGGGATCCAGGCGGATATGGGCGGGTGAATCGGGAAAATAACACCATGGAGTTAACTCTGGCCTTTTTACCATTCGTGACGCCGTGGCTCTTTGCTGCAGGTGCGGCAGCCACATCGATACCGATCGTGATTCACCTGTTGAACCGACGGAAATTCCGCATCCATCGCTGGGCGGCAATGGAGTTTTTACTGGCGGCGATGCGGCGCAACGCCCGCCGGCTGAAATTTCAGCGTTGGTTGCTGCTGTTGCTGCGCTGCCTGGCGCTGCTGCTATTGGCGGCGGCGATTGCGCAACTCACCTTTAACAGTTCGCTGTTGGCCCATGTTCTGGGGGCATCCGGCCGCAGCACCGTGGTGGTGTGGGACGACGCGTATCCGATGGGTTATCAACCGCGGCAGGGCGGGTCCACTTTTCAGCGCTCGCGGCAGGTCCTGTTAACGTGGCTGAAGGGTTTATCGGGCAATCATCGGGTGGCGATTGTGCCGGCCTCGGTGCTGGGCCGGCCCTTGGTTGCCAAACCGACGCTGGACCGGGCGCTGTTAATCCGGCTGGTGCGGGCGCGACAATTATCCGATGCCGCGGTCGATCTTTCCGGAGGTTTACAACAGGCGCTGCAGGCTATCAAATCGGTGTCCCACCGGACGACCGCCACCCGGGTGGTGGTACTGACCGATTGTGCCGCGACCGATTTCTATCGGTCCGCGCCGGGCGCACCGCCGGAAATCAATCATCAACTCGCCAATCTCGTGCGGCAGTTGCGGGCCGCCGGAGCGCACGTGCGCGTGGCGGATGTGGGGCGGCAGGAGCAGTCCAATACGGCTATTGTGTCTTTAAAAACCACGCGCCCGGTAACGCTGGTGGATAACCCCATTGAAGTTGCATGTACGCTCTACAACAGCGGGCCGCAGGTCCAGGCCCAGATTCCGGTGCAATTTTACTTGGACCATGTACGTGCCGGAAAAGAAGTGATTCCGCGTTTAGGCTCGGGCCAACGACGCCGCTTCACCTTTACGCTCACCGGACGGATTTCTGTGCCGGGCACCCACCTGATTACCGCGCGGATACCGGCGGATATGCTGCCGGTGGATAACACCCGGCACTTGATCGTCCAGGCGATGGATCATGTGCCGGTTCTGCTGGTGGACGGTTCGCCGGCGGAACCTTCACTGGAAAAACTGGGTTCCACCGCGTGGTTGGCCGCGGCGCTGGCACCCAACGGCCACAATAGCCTGTTTGCGCCCGAGGTGATCGGGGAACTGGAATTTTCCACGACAGCGCTGCGCCGGTACCGCGTGGTGGTACTCAGCGATACCGCCGCGCCGCGCCCGGCGACGGCCCGGAGGCTTGCGGCATGGGTTGATGCCGGCGGTTTGCTGATGATATTTCCCGGCCCGCGCACCGCCGCGCAGCGTTGGAATGCGGCACTCGGGGCGGCGCCGGCGGGCTTGCTGCCGGCGGTTCTTGGCCAAGTGCAGGGCCAGCGGAGCGGGCCGGCTTCCCGCAGCCAAGCCGGCGTAGTGCATTTCGATTTAACGCAAAGCCTTAATGCCATCACGGCTCCGTTTCTGGCAGCGCAGCACAGCGGTTTGCATGTGGGATTGGCTTCGGTGCGGACCCGGCGATATATCGGGCTGCGGCGGCTCAAAGGTGTGGGGGCAAGGGTGCTGCTGCAATTTACTTCCGGCCAGCCGGCGGTGGTCCTGCGGCGAAAGGGACAAGGTGCGGTGGTGTTGTGGGCCACCACGGCCAACACACGCTGGACCGACTTTCCCGCTGAACCTTCCTGGTTACCCTTCAATTACGAATTGCTGTTTCATACATTGCCGCGGCGCGATGTGTCCCGCAACGTGCTGGTCGGGCAGATCTTTGATCTGGCGGTGAAACCGGCCTATACCGGGAGATGGTTTGGCCCGCATAAAACCACGCTGAATCCACGTATTCTCACACTGGGCAAACGCCCGCGACTGGCCGGCGGTCCGCTGCGGTATGCGGGATTGTATGGTCCAAAGAGCAGCGAACTGCCCATGGTGGCAGCAAACGTGGACCCTGCGGATGCCAACATCCGGCATCTTTCGCCGGTGCGGGTGGCGGCCATTTTGGGGCTTAAGCCGCAGGATATCATTGAGCATCCGACCACGCTGGGGCGGCGGTCCAGGGCCGGCCTGAGCCAGGCCGGTAATGCCGGGCATAATCTGTTGTTGGCGGCTCTGCTGGCCCTGATTGCGGAAGCTCTGCTGGCCCGCGCATTTTCCCGCTATCAGCGCGCCACGGAACCGCGGCCGGCTGGCGCAATGGGGACACGCACCGGAGCAACCGTTTGATGGAACGTTTTTTTTACTTTATTTTCGGCGTCCATGCCCCACCCGCAGGAGCCCATTCAACCCTGCACCTGTCTTTGGGCATTTCTCATCCGTGGTGGATGGTGCTGGTGATGCTGGCGGTGGCGGTACTGGGCTGGTGGACGTATCGCGCGCAGGCGGCATCACGGCAGGCCCGGATATGGATGGGGACTTTGCGCGGACTGGTGCTGCTACTGGTTGCGCTGCTCTTTTGCCGGCCCATTCTGGTGAGCGAAAATACCGTGCGGACACCGGCGGTGGTGGCGGTCTGGGTGGATTCTTCCCTGGCGATGACCCTGCGCGATCCATACATCAATCCGGCCATGCAGGCTTATATCCGGCAGATCAGCGCTGCGCGAAAAGCAGGTGGAAAGCAAACCGCCGGTTCGCCCGGCCAACGACCAACCCGATTTGCCATTGCTGTGCATGCGCTGGCGCAGCCGCGGCACAATTGGCTTTCCGGTTTGGCCCGGCGACAAAAAATTATGTTGTTTACGGGCGGCAGCCGGGCTAAGCTGTTCGGTCAGGCGGATAATCCCATGCAACTTCGGTTGCTCCTGGCAGGTCTGGCCAAACAAAAGCCCACGGCAACCAACACCGATGTGCCACGGGTGGCCGCCGGTATTCTGCGGCGGCTGCAGGGCCAGCCTGTCAGCGCGGTGATTCTGGTTACCAGCGGGCGGTCGACTCCCGGCAGTTCCATGCAGCCGACACAGCGACTGGCCCAAGCCAGCGCCACGCCGGTTTTTGCGATTCGTGTGGGACAGGTCCATACACCATTTGATGTGGCTCTGCGGCAGGCGCGGGCACCGCGTCATGCGTTTGTAGAGGATCCGGTGCCCGTCGACGCAATGTTGCACGTGATGGGAGCGGTGCGGCCTGTGCAGGCCACGGTACACTTATACCGGCAGACGCCCACCGGTGGTCAGGGGCGAGAGATCGGTGCAAAAACTATTACCGTCAGGCCGGGGGACTCGCGCGTTGCCATTCGGATGATTTTTCATCCGCGGCAACCTGGCCAATACCACCTCATGTTGCGGGTAAGTCCGATTGCCGGCGAATTGACCACGCGGGCCAATACTGCTGCGAATATTGTGACCAATGTGGTGAAAACCCGAATTCGCGTGCTTTTTGTGGATGGCTATCCACGATGGGAATATCGTTATCTTAAAAATGATCTGGCGCGGGAAAAGACGCTGCTGGTAAGCTGCCTGCTGCTTTCAGCGGATAACAACTTTGCCCAGCAGGGATCGATGCCGATCAATCATTTCCCCGAAACGCAAAAGCAAATGAATATTTACGATGTGCTGTTGCTGGGGGATGTGGATCCAGATTATTTTTCGACAGCGCAACAGAAAATGATTGTGAAATTTGTGGGCCAGTACGGTGGTGGCTTGGGCATGATTGCCGGTCCGCGGTATTCACCCGATGCCTACCGCAACACGCCGCTGGCTGCACTTTTACCGATTATTGCAGACCGGTCGGAGAATCCGGAACTGGCCGAACCACCGAATGCTCCGTTCGAACTGCACCTGACCACGGCCGGGCGGCACAGTCCGCTGTTCGAGTTTTTTTCGAGTGCGAAAAAGAATCTCTGGCAGGCCGAGCATCTGCCACCCCTTTACTGGTATATGCCGGTACTGGGGTTAAAGCCCAGTGCGGTGGTACTGGCGGATTTACCCTCGCGTTTGATCAATGGTCGCCCGGCACCGCTGCTGGTGACGGGCAGATACGGGGCGGGACGCACCATGTTTTCGGCCGTTTGTGATACCTGGCGCTGGCGTTATTACCATGGCGCGCCGGAATACAAGAGTTACTGGCTGGAAATGGTGCGCATGCTGGCCCGGTCGCGGGCCTTTGGCCTCCGCCAGCCACTTGAACTTACCGCTGCGGCCACCCATGTGGATGTGGGATCCAGCGTGCGGGTCCGGCTGCGGGTGAACGATTCGCTGCTGCAGGCGCAAATGCCGCAGCAGATCCGGCTGCAGGCCACCAACGGCGGATTCATGGAACCGCTTATCCTTTCCCGCGTCCAAGGGAAGGGCAATGTGTTTGAAGGGGCACTCACGCCGCAGAGCACCGGTACCATACGCATATCCGCTGCCCCCGGCGAATTGCCTGCAAACGTGCGACCGTTGACGTTGGTGGCCCAGCATCCGGACCGCGAGTTTTTGAATTTGTCGGCGGATCCGGCGGCTCTGCGACGACTGGTGCTGAAAACCGGCGGACAGGTGCTCACGCCGGTTGATGCGGCCAAGCTGGCCGGAGTAGTTCCGGACCGCAGCTTGGAAACGGTCTTTCGGCAATCGCAACAGATCTGGAACAAGCCCATTGCTTTGTTGTTGATTGTGGTGCTGTTGACGGTCGAATGGATTTTACGCAAGCGTGCCGGCCTCATATAACCGCCGGCTGCGGGGCGCTGACACGCCGGGAGATTTCAACTATGGATGTGCTTCAACCGCCTTCGATGCTCCCGGAGCGACTTTCCACACTGCGCAGTCGTTTGCGACGGCTACTGATGTTGCATGGCACGGCCATCCTGGTGGCGGCTATGGTCGGTACGGTATTAGCCCTGGTACTGACGGATTATCTGCTGCATTTGGCAGCCGTGATGCGGGCGGTGTTACTGGTGGCCATGGGATTGGAAGCGATTGCCTTGATCTGGCGATTTTTAGTTACTCCGCTTCAGGCCCCGTTGAGCAATCAGTTTCTGGCCGGGCGCATTGAAAGCGTCAATCCGATTTACAACGACGAGTTGCGCACCGCTGTGGCCTTTATTGAAGGACACGCGGCCCAGCGCAATGCTTTGGCGGCGTTAAGCATCGAGCAGGCGGAAGAACTTTGTAAACATGTGGATTTTTCCGCCGTGGTGCGACGCAAACCGACTGCCCAGGCGCTGCTGGCGGCAGGAGGCCTGGTACTGCTGGCGTTACTGCTGGGTTTTACTCATCCAACCGGAACGGTCATAGCCTGGCAGCGTTGGACCAGCCCTTTCGGTCATCATCCCTGGCCGCTGCATACCCTGGTCAAACTCCATTGGTCGTCCGGCCGGCGGCCGACGATATGGCCGCAGGGCAAACCATTGACCGTGCAGGCCACAGTTAGCCGGGGCTTTTATCCGGCCATGCATGTTTGGCTGACGACTCAGTCGGACCACCGACCCCGCCAGCACGACCTGATGACCCTGCAGCCCGGCACCGCCGATGGACATCACTTGTTTGCAAAGGTGGTACAACCGGAGGGACCATTTTATGACCTGCGCGTAACCGCCGGCGACGATACCCAGACACCTTTTACCCGTATCCGGGTGGTGCCGCGGCCCGTGCTGCAGGCCTTGACCGCGGCGATTACCGCACCTGAGTATGCCACGGGCGTGCCGGTGCGGATAATTGACATGCTGGACCATTCCGTGCGCGTGGTACGCGGTTCTTCCATCACGCTGAAATTGTTCTCCAGCGAGCCGGTGGCTGTGGATGCCCATGGCCGGCCGGAATTAACGTTGCTAAGCGCCAAAACCGGTCAGCCGTTGTCGATAAGTGTACGTGCTGTTCGCCAGACGTCCCGGATTATAACCCTGACCATTCCAGCCCGAAAGAGCATGATCTTTCGCGTGCGCTTCCGCGATACCGACGGCCTGGCCAACAACACCCGCAGCGATTTTACCATCAAGGTAGTGCCCGATGGCCTGCCGCAAGTGCGTATTACGCGCCCGCGACACATGGTCAATATCACGGCCAATGGCCGGATCCGATTGCATATTCGCGCCCGCGACGACCTGGGCCTGACCTCCCTGTATCTGGCCAGTCGGCCGTTTGATGCCAAAGCCACGGCTCCCTGGCTGTTCAAAACGCCGGTAACCTGGTCTTCCCGCAGCTTTGATCCCAACACCGGTGCGGTAGGCGGGGCAGTGGATTCCTGGCAATTGGCCCCGCTGAAACTCAAACCGGGTGATCGGCTCAATGTTTACGCGCTGGTTCGCGACAACTACCGCGTTACCCTCAAGGATGGGAAAATTCAGCGCCATCCGCTGGTGCGGTCACGGCCTTTGCTGGTGGTGATTCGCAGCCCGGCGGAAATTCGCCATGAAATTCGCGACGAGCTTCGGGCGGCAAGAGCGGCGATCGGGCGATTGCTCAAGCAACAAATCAGCACGCAAAAGCAAACCGTGGCCATTACCACCTCCATTCACCAAAGCGGCCATATCACTGCCGGACAGCAAAGGGCGCTGGGCAACCTGGCCCAGCGGCAAATTGCCGAAGCCCAGCGTGCCACCGCCATTGAGCACATGCTCAGTCGGATCCAGCATCTGGCGCAGCGCAACGGGCTGCAGGAATCTTCGTTGGGTAAACTGGCCACGCTGGCCCACAGCGGTATGAGGCACGTAGGCCATGCCAGCATGCCCAAGGCCGCCACCCACCTTTCGCAGGCCCGGCGCAACAGTTTAAGTAACAGCACCTTGGCCAAGGCTGCCGCCATATCCAGCCAGGCTCAGGTGCCGGGCAAAATGAACCAGGCGTCGGGCGCGGCTGCCGGCAACCACATGTCGTCCGCGGGCCAGGCCCAGTCGCAGGCCAAAAGCGGCCTGCAAAAGATGCTCAAAGCTCTGAATCACGAAAATCATCAGGCCCTCAAACGACTGGCCCAGCAGCTCGCGGCCCTGATCGCCCGGCTCAAGAGGTTAATCCGACACCAGACCGCAGTGAAGGCTGCCACCGTCAGCGCCGGAGCCAAGGCTGGCCGGGTGGTG
>JAKAYZ010000098.1 GCA_021816165.1 Planctomycetota bacterium
ACTGTTCGTTTGTTTGAAGAAACCGGCGATCACCACCGGGGCAGAGAATTGGCCAGCCGCCGCATTACCATCCGTCCCGGCACGGCGCGGCAGACCGTCAGCCTGATGTTTCATCCGTCCAAGCCGGGAAATTATCACCTGAAGCTGGCGGTTGACCCCTTGCCGCATGAATTAACGCACCGGGGGAATACCTCCAGCAGTCTGTGGACGCGCGTGGTACGGGCCAAAGTGCGGATTTTGTATGTGGAAGGGTATCCGCGTTGGGAATACCGCTACCTGAAAAATGATCTGATGCGCGAAAAAACCACGTTGCTGAGTTGCCTGCTGCTGTCGGCTGATAACCGCTTTGCGCAGGAAGGCAACATTCCCATCAACCGCTTTCCGGATACGCAGGCCGAGATGAACCGTTATGACGTGCTGGTGTTGGGAGATGTCAATCCGGATTATTTTTCCGCCGCACAGGAGAAAATTATTCTCCGGTTTGTTGGACGGTACGGCGGCGGTCTGGGCATGATCGCCGGGCCGGATTACGCCCCGGATGCCTATCGCCACACACCGCTGGCCCCTTTGCTGCCGGTTATCGCCGGAAATCCCGACAATCCGATGCTTGCGCCTCCGCCCAATGCGCCTTTTGAATTGCATCTTACGGCCATCGGCAGGCAGAGCATGCTGTTTCATTTCTTCAACAGCATGCGCCAGAATCTGCGGCAGGTTGCGAATCTGCCGCCGCTGTACTGGTTTGAGCCGGTCGCCGGCCTGCAACCCAGCGCTACCGTGCTGGCGGATTTGCCCAGCCATCGTATCGATGGCCGTCCGGCGCCGCTGCTGGTCTTCGGCCGCTACGGTGCCGGCCGCACCATGTTTTCCGCCATTGCGGATACCTGGCGCTGGCGCTATTACCATGGCGCACCGTTGTATAAAAGCTACTGGCTGGAAATGATGCGTGAACTGGCCCGCCAGCGTGTGTTCGGTGGCGCGCACAGCCTGGTGCTGCGTACCGGGGCACCGCGCGTGCAGGTGGGGCAGAGCAATCGCATTTTTCTTTCCGTGCGTGATCCGCAGTTAATCAGTCAGATGCCCGCATCGATTCCCATCGTGATGACTTCCGCCAACGGCCGGCAGACCCTCATGCTGGCACCGGTAAGCGCCGGGCGGCGGCAATACGAGGGAGAAGTCACGCCCTGGGTGGTGGGGCATTATACGCTCTCGGCCCAGCCCGGCGTTTTGCCCGCCGCTGTTAAACCTGTGCAGATGGATGTTGCCGCTTCCATGCGTGAATTTGCCTCACTGACCGCCGATCCCGCCGCACTGGCCCGGATGGTCAGCGGCACGGGCGGTGCGGTGGTGCCGCTGGCGGGGCAGCAGGCCTTGGCGCAGCTGATTCCAGATCGCAGCGTGGAAGTGGCCATCCGCCAATCGCGGCAGCTTTGGAATAAACCCTGGGCGCTGGCGCTGCTGATACTGCTGTTGACGGTAGAATGGATACTTAGAAAACGCGCGGGGCTGATCTGATCACCCCGCGGAATTGCTCGCACGGAGAATCGTCCATCATGGAGAACCCCGCATCAGCCCCGGCCCTGTTGCAGCGCATCAGCCAGCTGCGCCGGACGCTGCGCGCCGCACTGGTGCTCCATGGCGTGGCTCTGGTGCTTTCGGCACTGCTTTGGGTTGCTTTGATTTTGACCCTGGGAGATTATTTTTTCCACTTCCCCGGGCTGCTGCGACTGATACTGCTCGTGGCTGTGCTGGGGGCAACGGCCTATCTGCTCTGGCGGGATGTTATCGCCCGGATGCTGCGGCCCATTCCCGATCAGTTTCTCGCCGGCGTATTGCAAAATACCGCATCCCTGCAGCACGAACAATTGCAATCTGCCGTTGAATTCATGGAAAACCGTACCGATCGGCTCAATGTTCTGGCGGCTAAGGCCATTCTGGATGCCGATCAAAGCGCGCAATCGGTGCAGGTGAAAAACGCCCTGACCTGGCGGCCTGTTCTGAGGTTGTGGACGGCCGCCGGCCTGGCGGTGCTGGTATCGGCCCTGGTCATCGCTCTATGTCCCGCCGATGCCGCGCTTTCATTGCAGCGCTGGGTCAACCCGTTGGCCCACAACCCCTGGCCCTTAAGCCAGCATGTGGAACTGCTCTGGAATACGCCCGATCATCAGCCCCCGGCCATTTGGCCGCAGGGACAGGCGTTAACCGTGCGGGCGGTGGTCAAAAAAGGCTTCAGCCCGGATTTGCGCGTGTGGCTGCAGGTGCGCGGTGCCGATGCCGCCGTAACTTCCCAGCTCATGACCTGGCAGGGGGCGGCACACGGACATTTATATGAAAAGGTTCTTCTTCCGCAGGGAAAATCCATTCAAGTTCGGCCCATCGCCGGAGATGATCATCGTGAACCGTGGCTTACCATTAATTTAATGCCCCGCCCGCGCATCATCGCCATGACCGCCAGCATCGCCCCGCCCGCGTATGCCAAAAAGGCCCCGACCTTCAAAATCAATTTTCTTGATCGGCGGGTCAGTGTGATTCGCGGTTCCACCATTACCATGACCATCACCGCTGATCAACCCCTCCAATCCGCAGCGCACGGCACCGGCTTTGCCTTTGTCGATGCCGTCAGCAAATCGCCTGTATCCGTTGGGGCGCACGTTGAGCATCGCTCGGCTGATGCGATGACCATCCGCTGGCGGGCGGAAAAATCCATCTCCGGGCGCGTGCGGATTATCAGTAAGTCCGGCCTGCGCAATCGTCGGGGAGGAGATATTCAATTATCCGTCGTTGCGGATTCACTGCCCACTGTGGTTATCGCGCATCCGCAACATGCCGTTGAACTGACACCTGATGGCTCGCTTCATTTGACCATTCAAGGCAGCGACGACCTGGGTCTGACGCGACTGTTTTTAGCCGGAACTCGCACCGACCTGAAGGGCCGCAGCACACCCGCTTTCCGCACGCAACTGACGTGGCAAACGCTGGCCTATGATGCGCAAACCCGGCTTGAGCAGGGCAGCCGTACCACGCGATGGTCCCCGGAAAAACTGCACCTCGTGCCGGGAGACAGCGTGGAACTTGTGGCTTTGGCGGGAGATAATTATCAGATCAGGTTGCCGGGTGGTGCCGTTAAGCGCCACCCGCTGGTAAAATCCGCCCGCCTGCTGGTGATGATCCGGGCACGACAGGCCATTGCCGCGGAATTAACCGCGGACCTGCAATCTGTGCGCCGGGCCATCAAAGCGCTGCTGGCGCGGCAGATCAATACATATGCGCAAACCGCCGCCATTGAACAATCCATCAAAAGCGCCGGTAAAGCCACCCCGCAGCAGCAAACCGCACTGTCTGATCTCGCCTCGCGGCAGGCGGATCAGGCGGCACGGGCGGACCAGATCACGCGCACGCTGGGGCATATTGATCGCATCGCCCGCCGCAACAAGCTGGATCAATCCGCCGCCGGGAAATTGGCACACCTTGCCACCGAAAAAATGGGACAGGTCGGGCGGATCAACATGCCCGCCGCGGCCAATGCCATTGTCCGTGGCGGTGCTCTAACGCGCCGTCATGCCGCCGCTGCGGCCGCAAAGCAACTCGCGAAAGCGGGATCCGCGCAGAATCAGGCCATGCAAACCATGCGGGAATTGCTCAATCGCCTGGGCGCACAGGGAGAATTTGACGCTCTGGTTGCCCAGACCCGCAAAATGCTCCAACACCAGCAACTGCTCCAGAACCAGCTCAAGGCTCTGGCCGCCAAAACCATTGGCATGAATATGAACCAACTGCCGGCCGCGTTGCAAAAAGCGCTGAAAAATTTGGCCCAAAAGCAGAACGCCCTGGCCAATCAGGCCGCCCAACTTGCCAGCAAGCTTCAGCAGGCCGCGCAGGCTTTGAACAAAAGCAATCCGGCCCTGGCGGCGGCTTTGGCGCAAGCCGCTAAAATCGCGCAGAATGATGCCGTCAGTTCCGCCATGCGGCTGGCCGCCGGTGCGATCAATAACAATCAGATGCAGTCCGGAGCATCGAGTCAGGCCCAATCGCACCAGGGCTTAAGTGATATGCTCAAAGCCCTCAACAGCGCACGCAATAAATCGCTGCGTGAACTGGCTCGGCAGTTGCGGGACATGATCCGGATTGTCTCCGCCTTAATTCTGCGGCAAAAAGCGCTTATCGCCGTCACCACACAAGCCGGAGTCCACGCGCCTGAAACAGCCCTGGCCGCCCCCGCCAACCGTGAAAGCCGGTTGCAACTCGATACCCTGGCCGCCGCCCCGCAGGCGGATCATGTCGATCCATCCGGCCATGTTGGCGAACTGCTGCGCCTGGCCGGAGCCGATATGGGCCGCGCCACCGGTTCGCTGCTGCGCGACCATCAGAGCCATGCGTTAACCGGTCAGAACACGGCTTTGCATCATTTGCAACAGGCGCTGGCGTTGCTGCAAAAGCAACTTGAGAAAGTGCGGAACAAACAGCGCCAGAATCAGATCGCCAGCTTGAAAAAGCAGTATCAATTGCTGCTGAAAGCCCAGCAATCGCTATTGAATCAAACCAGCGCTCTGCGTGAAGCGCGGGTGGCTCAGGGAATATTGAACCGTCCGCAGCAGTTGCGGGCGGTGGGAATTGCCCGCGCCCAGCAGTTGCTTATCGCCGAGCTTGCCGCGCTGAGTCAGGTTGAATCCCGCACGGCACCGCTGCTGGCCTGGCTCAATGGCAAGATCATCGACGATATGCGTATTGCCGCCAATACGCTCGCCGGAGCCACCGCCAATCAGGCCGTGCTGGATGAACAAACGTCCGCCATCGCCAAAATTAAGGATATTATCGACGCCCTCAAACAGCAGCAGCATCCGAAACCAAATGGAGGCGGCGGTGGTGGCGGGGGCGGGGGCGGCAAGCAGCAGCTTATGCCGCCGGCGGCTCAGTTGAAACTGCTGAAATTACTGCAATTGCAGATTAATGCGGATTCCGCTTTTCTCAATAACCAGTTGCGGCATGCCGCCAATGACACGCAGAAAAACTCTCTGCGCACCATAGTCCGGCATCTCGGCGGAATGCAGAGCGACATCGCCGCGCAGGCCCGTCACGTTGTGCAATCCATGAAAAAATAGCCGGCCCGTCGGAAATACATCCGACAGACCGGCGAGCGTGTAGATAACATTGCCGGTATTTCTGTTCTTACATCCGGCAATGTGCCGCAGTCCCTGCGGACTTAATGCCAGTCATGCCGCCGGGCGAAATCGCGATGCCTGTCCCAGCCGCCCCGGTGACCCCACGCGTGATACTCATGGTGCGGCTGCCGCCATCCACCCCATTGCCCTCTGAACACCACCCGTGGCCGATATATGGGATGATAGAAAACCGGACGCGGTGCCGGATAAGCCGCCGGCGGCGGACAATAAGCCGGCGAGGAATAATACAGCGGCTGCGGAGCCGGGTAGACCGCCGGTGCCGGAACTGGTGCATACGCCGGTTGATAATCATTCACCGGCGGAGCGTAGTAAATCGGCCGCGGTTGCACATACGTTGGAACCGGTGTGAAGATCGGAATGGAAAATCCAAAACCGATCTGCACGCCGGCGTGCGCCGGAGCCGCCGCGAGCATGGCCACCGTTGCGCCAGCCAGCAACCCCATTTTCAACCCCATTGCCTTGCCACCCAAAAACCGCATTGAATTTTGCCAGAACATAAAATTCTCCTTTTAACATCTGGCCCGGACGAGCTTTCCGCGGTTTCAACCGCGGGCCAATCAACCCGTCTGATCAGCCAAACGCACCGGTATGTTAATAGTTGCAAAGTGTAAACTATTTTTAATTGTAAATTAACAAATCCGTATAAGCGAATAAAACGCTGTATATTTACAAACTATAAGCTGCACTACCAGCGACCAATAACACCGCACCGCCGCCAGCACCACCGCAACCCCCGATCCCCACCGAGACCGCAAGACTTGCAAGACTACGAGAATACCCCCGTCCCCCGCAGCCGCGTGATGGAAATCCGCGGCCGCCTCCGCGAACGCGGCCACCGAAAACATTCGCACCGCATCCGCGCGCAACAGCCACGGGATTCCTACTCCCGATCCCCACCGAGACTGCATTATGCCGACCTAACCACCGCCCGGCTCGCCTCGCGGGGGACCAAGGTGAAAATCTGCGGGAAGTTGTTACACTGGTGCGGAATTCGCTTGTGACCGGTGCAGGGCGCTACGCGTCGCTTATTCCGCACAGGCTCGTAGCGCCCGTGAAACGCCGGCAGAATTATGAAATCTGGTTCCGAGTTGGAGGTTAAGGAAATGCCAACGGCCGACCTGCATACAGCCATCGTGGAGATTTTGCAGGCCTGCCGGCCGGGCAAGCGCCACGGGGGAAAAAATCACCCCTATTTTTTCGTCGTGGGAGCGGGCGTTTCCTACCCGTCCGTCCCGCTTGCCGCCGAGATAATTACGGAATGCCAGGCGAAGGTGATGGAGGATTTCCGCGAACCGTTCAATCCCACGCCCGATCCAAAGCCAATGGCCGAGTATTCGTATTGGATGTCAAAGGCCTTTCCACACGCAAAGTTGCGGCAGGAGTACATCGAGGGGCTCATAAGAAATAAGCCTTTATCGCTGGCCAATTTGCGCCTCGCCCACATCCTGAGTTCGGGCAAACTCGCGAGGCTCGTGGTAACGCCGAATTTTGACGACCACCTGTCGCGGGCACTTCGTTTGTTTGGAATCGATTCCGTAATCTGCGACCACCCGGCCGTGACGGCCCGGGTGTCGCTCGAGCGGGACTCTCCGATAACAATTGTGCATGTACACGGTACCCACTGGTTCTACGACTGCCGCAACCTCGACGGCGAGATCCGCGAGCGTGCGGCACCTCCCACGCCCGGCCGGGACCCGGCACCCGCAGCCTCGCCGATGGCGGAAATTCTGGGGCAAATGCTCCAGGAGTCATCCCCCCTTGTCGTAGGATACTCGGGATGGGAGGAAGACGTGATCATGCGGGCCCTGAAACAAAAGCTTATTGGCAACACTATGCTCCCGTACAACCTCTACTGGTTCTGTTACAGTTCGAGCGACGCCGAATCTCTTCCGGCGTGGCTCAAAGGGCATCAATCAGTGGTTATCGTTGCGCCGCACAACCCCTTGGCCACAGGCCTCTCCGCCAGATCCGGCGATGGTGCGAAATTCACCGGAAGCGAACAAATTTCAAGAACTCAGGAACCCGAAGTGATCCCTGCACAGATGGTGTTTGACGAAATAATACGCCAATTTGAACTACC
>JAKAYZ010000099.1:0-3501 GCA_021816165.1 Planctomycetota bacterium
AGGATCTGGCGCAGGCCGACGTAGCTTACGCCGAATTCAGTGATTACCTGAAACTGAAACTCTCCCGCGGCAGCAATGAAGGGATGCTGGGTGCACTGCTGGACGGGGATGCCGCCGATCTGCCTCAGGAGGAATTTATCGCCAATTGCATGCTGCTGTTGATGGCGGGGCATGAGACGACCACCAGCCTTATTACCAATGGTATTTTATTATTGGTTCGCCATCCTGCCCAGCGGGCCATTGCCATGCAGGATGGCAAGGCGATGGCCATGGCGGTGGAAGAGATATTGCGGTTTGAGAGTCCCGTTCAATGGACGGGGCGCGTAGCCATGACGGATGTGGAGGTCGCCGGGCAGAGAGTGCACCGGGGCGATTTGATCCTCGCGGGCATCGGGGCCGCCAATCGTGATCCGGCCGCGTTTGCCGACCCGGATCAATTTAAGGTGGATCGCGCAGAGAACAGGCATATCGCCTTTGGCTTTGGCATCCATTACTGCCTGGGGGCCATGCTTGCCAAGCTCGAGGCGCAGATGGCCCTGCAGGCATTTTTCGGTCGTTTTCCCGGTGCGGTGCTGACGGGTGAATCTCTGCGCTGGCGTCCCGGCCTGGTGCTGCGCTGCCCCGAAAAACTTCCCATGGTCGTTTGACACTATGGGCCTTAAGCTCGTACCCGAAATTACCACCCCTCACATTTGGCCAAAATCCTCCCCCGATCACCTCTGCCGTTATGGCAATCCTTGGGGGCGGATCATGCTAACATGCTGCCACAGCGGCAGAGATGCCACTCCCATCGCAACCGGCTTATCAACATCGTAAATATTCTATAACATAATGAATATAAATAACTTACAATCTTATATGCGGAGCCTGTTTTGGCCTTGGCATAGCGGTTGCATAGGAACGTGCGTGCCCGACGGCGGGGGTGCGCGAGGAAGTAAGCGTGTCCCTTTGCACGTGGTTTACGGTTTTGGTAGTGCCCGCAGATGGCGGGGCGACATAAAAGGAGTTTTTACCGATGGCAGTCAAGCAAATCACGTTTGATGAAAATGCGAGAAAAAGTTTACTCGAGGGTGTCACGAAATTGGCCTCCGCGGTGAAAAGTACGCTTGGCCCCCGGGGCCGCAACGCAATTTTGGATAAGGGCTGGGGAGCCCCAACCGTCACTAAGGATGGCGTATCCGTGGCGGAAGAAGTTGAACTGACGAATAAATTTGAAAATGTGGGTGCGCAGCTCGTCAAGGAAGCCGCCACCAAAACCAGCGATGTGGCCGGTGATGGCACCACCACTGCCACCGTTCTGGCAGAGGCCATCTTCAAAGAGGGATACCGCAATTTGGCTGCCGGTGCCGATGCCATGGCTCTGGCGCGCGGCATTCGCCTGGCGGTTGATGCCGTCATTAAAAACCTCGGCAAGCTGTCCAAGCCTCTTAATGCCGCCAACAAAACGGAAGTTGCCAACGTTGCCGCGGTCAGCGCCAACAATGACCGCGAAATTGGCGCAATCATGGCCGACGCCTTTGAGAAGGTGGGCAAAGACGGTGTCATCACCGTGGAGGAAGGGAAATCGCTTGATACATTTGTAGACGTGGTTGAGGGTATGCAGTTTGATCGCGGATACATATCCCCCAACTTCATCACCAATCAAGATGACATGATGGTTGTTTTGGACAAGCCATTCATATTGATTTATGAAGACAAGATTTCCAGTGCCACCAAGTTGGTACCCATTTTGGAAAAGACCAAAGCCGCCAAACGTCCCCTGCTTATTATCGCCGAGGATATTGAATCCGAGGCACTGGCCACGCTGGTGCTCAACAAACTCCGCGGCATCTTGAGTGTGGCGGCGGTAAAGGCCCCTGGCTACGGCGATCGCCGGAAGGCAATGCTTGAAGATATTGCCGTGCTCACCGGTGGCCGGGCCATTATGAAAGACCTGGGCATTGACCTTGAAAAGGTGACGATTGCCGACCTCGGCCAGGCCCGCAAGGTGGAGATCGACGCCGACAATACCACCATCATCGAGGGCATTGGAGAATCCAAGGCGATTCAAGCCCGAATCGAGCAGATTCGTCGTGAAATCGACACCACCACCTCTGATTACGACCGTGAAAAACTTCAGGAACGTCTGGCCAAATTGGCCGGTGGTGTGGCGCAGATTAACGTCGGTGCCGCCACGGAATCTGAGATGAAAGAGAAAAAGGCCCGCGTGGAAGATGCACTCCACGCCACCCGCGCCGCCGTGGCCGAGGGTATCCTGCCGGGCGGTGGCACCGCCCTGATCCGCAGCCTCTCGGTGCTTGATTCGATCAAGACCCAGTCCAGCGACGAAAACACCGGCGTGCAGATTGTCCGCCGGGCGTTACAGGAACCGACGCGCTGCATTGCTGAAAATGCCGGCGAAGAAGGGGCGGTAGTCGTAAAGAAAATAGTGGCTGGTAAAGATAGCTTTGGCTTTAACGCCCTTACTTTGGAATATGAGCCGGACATGATCAAGGCCGGCATCATCACCCCGACTAAAGTGGAACGCAGTGCCTTGCAAAATGCGGCCAGCGTTTCCATTTTGCTGCTGACGACCGACGCCATAATCGTTGAAAAGCCCATGCCGAAGGATGCAGGCGGACCGGGTGCGGGAGGCATGGGCGGTATGGGTGGAATGGGAGGAATGGGAGGCATGGGTGGCATGGGCGGAATGGACATGATGTAAATGGCCCGAGGTGACGTTGGTTTATCGGGCCACCGCATCCGTCCCCCAGTTTGAATTGATAGGGAATAGTCGCCTGGAAATCGGGCGCTGCGATTTGTAATGGAGATACGCATGAAGATTAAACCTTTGGAAGATCGAATTGTCGTCAAGCCCGCAGAAGCGGAGAGCACCACCAGCGGCGGCATCGTGTTGCCGGAAAGCGCCAAGGAAAAGCAGACGCGCGGAAAGGTGCTGCACATCGGGCCCGGAAAGTTGCTCGACAGCGGCAAGCGGGTTCCGCCTTCGGTATCGATCGGCGATGAAGTTTACTATGGCCAATATGCCGGAACTGAAATCAAGATTGATGACCAGAAGTATGTCATCCTGGAAGAGAGTGAACTTCTTGGTGTCGTGACGCGGTAATGCGTCATGTGGAATTTAATTTTAAATCAGTAGTTTAGGGGATTATCATGGCAGCAAAGCAACTCATGTTTGATATGGCCGCCCGTAATAAGGTATTTGACGGGCTGACCAAGTTGGCTTCGGCCGTTAAAGTTACGCTGGGGCCTTCCGGCCGGAATGTGGTGCTATCTAAAAGCTGGGGGTCGCCCCAGATTACACGCGACGGCGTGACTGTCGCCAAGGAAGTGGAACTGCCCGACCCGTTTGAAAATATGGGTGCCAAGCTCGTCAATGAGGTCGCCAATAAAACCAATGATATCGCGGGCGACGGCACCACCACGGCCACCGTGCTCGCTTACGAAATCTACAAGGCCGGGCTCGGCCTCATCAACGATGGCGTCAATCCCGTCGAAATC
>JAKAYZ010000099.1:3511-7257 GCA_021816165.1 Planctomycetota bacterium
CCTTACTTCCGGCATGAACCCGGTAGTGGTCAAACGCGGCATCGATAAAGCCGTGGCCGTCGCTACCGACGCCATTGCTGAAATGTCGCGGAAGGTTTCCGGTCGTGACGACCTCTGCAAGGTGGCCACCATTTCCGCTAATTCGGATGCGTCGATCGGCAACCTGATTGCCGATGCGATAGATCGGGTTGGGCGTGACGGCGTGGTGACGATTGAAGAGGGCAAAGGCATTGAAACCACCATGGACCTTGTGGAAGGTATGTCCTTTGACAAAGGTTACCAGTCACCCTACTTCATGACCAACCCCGGCACGCTGGAGTGCATTCTCGAGGACGCTTACGTCTTCCTGTTTGAGAAAAAAATCTCAACCATCAGCGAAATCCTGCCGCTGCTCAATAAAATCGCCACTGCTGGTAAGCCATTGCTGATTGTGGCGGAGGATGTGGAATCAGAAGCGCTCGCCACACTGGTGGTCAATCGGCTGCGTGGCATCTTGAAGGTGTGTTCGGTAAAGGCCCCCGGATTTGGTGATCGCCGTAAGGCCATCATGGGCGACTTGGCGGTAGTGACCGGTGGCAAATTCTTCTCTGAAGATTTGGGCACAAAAATCGACGCGATCGAGCTTGATGAACTGGGCCGTGCCAAACGAATTGTGGTCGACAAAGACAACACCACGATCGTGGAAGGTGCTGGCAAGAAAAAGGATATTGAAGCCCGCATCGCCCAGATACGCATGCAGATTGAGAAGACCACCAGCGATTACGACCGCGAAAAACTTCAGGAACGCCTGGCCAAACTCACCGGTGGCGTGGCGGTCCTGCGAGTTGGCGGTGCAACCGAGACCAACATGAAGGAACGCAAATTCCGCGTTGATGATGCCTTGCACGCCACCCGCGCTGCGGCCCAGGAAGGGATCGTACCCGGTGGTGGCGTGGCGTTCCTGCGGGCCATTGCCGCGGTAGAAAATGCCAAGTCCAAGGCGCGCGGGGATGAAAAAGTTGGCTTCGATATCATCATTGAAGCCCTCAAGGCACCCACCCGTCAGATCAGCGAAAACGCCGGTGAGGATGGAAGTGTGGTCGTCGAAGCCATTCTGGAGAAAGAAGGTTCCTACGGCTACGACGCGGCTACCGGTAAGTACGGCGACATGTTCAAAATGGGCGTCGTTGACCCGGCCAAGGTAAATCGTACCGCGCTGCAAAATGCGGCATCGGTTTCCGGTTTGCTTCTCACAACCGATGTTTTAGTTACGGATGTCAAGGAAGATGCGGAGAATATACCCGGTGCCGTTCGCTGATCAGCGGCCAACCGGCTTTATCTCTCCTCATCCCGCCGTATTATAAGGGAGAGTTCCATGGCCCGAGGCCGGATGAAGGCTCGGGCTTTTTTTTTGCCGGCAGGAATGCTTATGCCAACCAAACGAGATTACTACGAAATCCTGCAGGTCTCCCGCAGTGCCAGCGTGGATGAAATAAAAAGTGCGTATCGCAAAGCCGCCATCGCACACCACCCCGATCGTAATCCGGGCAACGCTGAAGCTGAAGTGCGTTTTAAAGAGTGCGCTGAAGCCTACGAGGTGCTGTCAGATCCTGAAAAACGATCACGCTACGATCAATACGGCCATGATGGGCTTCAGGGTGCTGCCGTGCATGATTATTCGCACATGCAGTACACCGACATCTTCTCGATGTTCAACGACATTTTCAGCGGTGTAGCCGGCGGGGGTGGGGGACGGCGCGAGGGGCCCAGTCGTGGCTACGACCTCGAAACGCAGGTTTCCATCACGCTTAAGGAAGTGCAGTCCGGCGTGGAGAAAGATGTCGAGTTTACCCGCCATGACCACTGCGAAACCTGCAAAGGATCGGGTGCTAAACCCGGCACGAAGAAAAAAATATGCACCACTTGCGGTGGACGGGGGCAAGTGGTGCAGCGCGGCTTTGGTGGCATATTTTCGATGGTGACCGATTGCCCTAAGTGTAATGGCCAGGGGGCGACCATTGAAAAGCCATGCCCCGACTGCCATGGTAGCGGCCAAACACTGCTGAACCGTAAAATATCGGTCAAAATCCCCGCTGGCATTCACGATGGGCAGGCGGTGCGAGTGCGCGGCGAAGGGGAGCCTGGCAATGAAGGTGGACCGCATGGCGATCTGCACGTCTATGTTCGCGTAGCGGAACATTCATTCTTCCAGCGCGATAAAAATCATCTCTATCTGGATCTGCCCATCAGCATGGTGCAGGCGGCCCTCGGCGCAGAGGTGGAACTGCCCACCCTGACTGGAAAAACCACTTTGCACGTGCCCCCCGGCACCCAACCCGGCGAGTTGATCCGCGCCAAGGGGCTCGGTCTGCCGGACGTCCATGGCGGCCGAACGGGTGATATCGTCGCCCGAATTGTGGTGGAAATTCCTCGCAAACTGGGTAAGACGCAGGAACAATTGCTGCGGCAATACGCACAGGTTGAAGATGAGGCGGTTTTACCAGCCCGTAAAAATTTCTTTGAAAAGATGCGCGACTACGTAGTTGGTGACCACGCATCAGCATCAGAGACAAAGTCTTAAAGTTCAGAGCATCAGGGGTGAAAAAATGAAACACAAAGAATCGCAACAATCTGACGAAAATCAAGACAGGCCATCAGCGGATGGCCCGCCGAATGAGGCATCGGCCCCAGCCGATCCAGCCGGTGAGGGCAGCCCGCAGCGCGAAATTAATGAACTACGCTCCACGCTTGCCCGCTGGCAGGCTGATTATGAAAATCTCCGGCGTCGGTCCGCCAAGGAACTGCTTGAAGCGCGGCAGGCCGCCGAGGCGGATTTCGCCAAAACGCTCCTTTCCGTGCTGGATCATTTTGAAATGGCACTCACCGTTGATCCGCGGCAGGTGGATGCCAAGAGCATTCTCGATGGTGTCAAGATAACTTACGACGAACTGATAAAAATTTTGCAGAAGCGCGGCATTGAATCGTTTGACCCCACCGGCAAGCCCTTCGATCCGTTCCGACATGAAGCGATTTCGACCGAGCCATCTGATAAGGTTCCACCATCAACTGTCCTCCAGACATTGCAAAGGGGATACCGCTGCGGCGACCGGTTGCTTCGGTCGGCTAAAGTCAAGGTGTCTGCGGCGTCGTGAAAGACGGCCGGTACCGAAGATTAGGAATTTTATATTATGCCAACCTATGAATATCAGTGCTCCGCGTGCGGTGAAAAATTTGAAGCGTTTCAATCCATCACCGCCAAGCCGCTCAAAAAGTGTCCCAATTGCGGAAAAAATTCCGCCCGGCGGCTGATTTCCGCCGGTGCCGGAGTCATTTTCAAAGGCAGCGGGTTTTATGAAACCGACTACCGGTCGGATAGTTATAAGGCGGCGGCTAAAAATGAATCCTCGACCGGCGACGCCGCCAAACCCGCCGGCGATGCCAAAGCCCCAGCCACATCGGAATCTGCAACAAAAACCCCGGCGGCATCAACCCCGGCACCGGCGGCCGAATCCAAACCGGCCACCTCGAAAAAGACTGGCAAGAACAGATCGTGAGTTGATCCATGGATGCCCCATCAGCTTTCAATTCACCTCGATGCCCGATTTGCAAAAAGCCGGCGGCCCCGCTGGATGATCAGGCGTTTCCATTTTGCAGCCAGAGATGCCGCCTTGTTGACCTCGGCCGCTGGATGGATGGCAGCTATCTGACGTCGCGCCCACTTGATCCCACCGACGAAGACGACCCGGACCATAAGTAACACACGGTAG
>JAKAYZ010000100.1 GCA_021816165.1 Planctomycetota bacterium
TAAGGGCTTTGGCCACATTAATAAGCCGGTAGTGGTTAAATCGGGTGGCACGGCGGATGCAGGTACCATTTCATTGAGAAAGGGGCATCATCCTCCCGGCGGCCCCGGTGGCCCCGGTGGCCCCGGTGGCCCCGGCGGTCCTGGTGGTAATGGTGGGCCGGGTGGCAATGGACCGGGCGGTCCGCCGCCCGGGCAATAATGTCATTGCGTAAGAATCGGCCCCGCTGGCTTTTCGCCGGCGGGGCTTTTTTTTGCGCCAGATACAATTTGTTGACTCGCTGCCACTGCTTTTTCACCGGCTATACCCATAGTTGACTATGTAAAAAATCGGCCTATAGTCATCAATAGTTTGGATGTAGACTATTTTTTTAAGGGTTAAAATCAATGGATGTCATTACAGCTTTAAGTGAACGACGCGCCGTTAAACACTTTGATCCGGAGCATTCTCTGCCGGCGGAAACGCGAAAGAAAATATTGGACGCCGTATTTCTCGCCCCCAGCGCGTTTAATTTGCAGAACTACCGGCTTGTTGAGGTCGATGATCCGGAATTACGCCGCAAAATACGCGCCGCGGCATGGGACCAGGCGCAGGTAACGGATGCCTCAATCCTGTTTGTTGTTTGTGCGGATCTCCATGCGTGGCAGAAAAATCCCGCGCGCTATTGGAGCCACGCCCCCAAACCGGTTCAGGAGTTTATGGTCCCGGCCATTACTCAATATTATCAGGATAAACCAGCCGTACAGCGCGACGAAGCCATGCGTTCCGCCGGTCTGCTGGCCATGTCATTGATGCTTACCGTCAAATCTCTCGGCTATGACTCCTGCCCGATGGACGGCTTTGACTTTGATGCCGTTGGCAAGCTCATTAATCTGCCGGCGGATCATGTGGTATGCCTGATGGTGGCGGTTGGGAAAAAGCTGAAAGATGCCTGGCCGCGCGGCCCGCGGCTCGACCAGAAAGAAACCGTTATCCGCAATCATTTTTGACGCCATCACAGGATTGGTTCCATGACGTCAACGCGATGACGGAGCTAAAACCAACGGCCTGACCGGGAGGTACTTGCTGATAAGGTGCAGCGCAATGACGTTGCGCTGGCTCAAAAGTTCCTGCGCGGCCAGCGGATCAGCGGCAATGCCAGTGAGCTGCACGGGAACATGTATGAGTTTCCCATTACGCAATACCAGCAGGGTAATGACACTGCCTGGCTCATGCCGTTGTATTTCCTCGCGGAACGCATTTGCGGTGTTGTAAGCTGGAATTGGATGACCATTAATACCCAATACCAGATCATTTTCGTGCAGATATAAACCACCGGGGAAACCGGCGACCGTGCGCACCACCGCCACAGCGGGAATCCAATGGGGGATTCCACGGCGGCGCAGTTCCAGAGCCTGTGCGACAAACTCCACACCAATAAAGGCGCTGCCATGGTGCAGCCAGTTAAATTGCCGAAGATACAACTGCAGGCAAACCCGCAGAAGCCGGTCGCGCTGTTCCGGATTTTTCGCTTTTACCATCGCCGCGGCGAGTTGCGGCAATACAAATCCCTTTATGGATAACAATTTCCGCTCCGCCCGCCGCCGATTCCGCCATTTATCCGAGGCCAGAGATTGCACATTTTTCGCCACGCGCCGCTGCAAGGCTGTGGAAATAGGAGCCTGCCGATCCGTGGCCGACGCCGTACGCGCGACGTGGCCCGCAATTGCCTGTGTACCATTCGTAATCGCAAATAGCGCCAACACACACAGCGGAATATCATTGCGATAGCGCGACGTGAACAGGGAAAAACGTATGTATGCCGGGCTATTTGCGGCGCTGAAGAAATCCAGTGCCCGCGCGATCCGTTTTCCAATACCGCATGCGCGTTGGGTTAAGATCGCAGCGCAGCGGGCATGTTTCAATCGCCAGCCGCGGCAAAGGCCGGATCGCAATGTTTTGTTGTCGGTTCGAACTTGCATCACATTGTCCTGATGTCGCGGCCATCAGCCGTGAACCAGCTTTAACATCCAATAAGCCAATGGAGCGGCAAAAAGTGCCGAATCAAGCATATCCAGCACGCCGCCAAACCCCGGAACCAGGCCCGAATCTTTCACGCCGGCATCACGTTTCAATAAACTTTCCAGCAGATCTCCCATTTGTCCCGCCGCTCCCAGAATGGCACCGGCAATCAACCCTTCCCACCAGACAAATCTGGGTGAAAAATGCGACAGCAGCATGCCAATAAATGCAGCCGCCGCCAATCCGCCCACAAACCCCTCCCATGTTTTCCCGGGAGAAAGCCACGCGATCAATTTATGCTTTCCCAACCAGCGCCCAAAACCGTAGGCTCCCATATCGGCTCCCTTTACCATCAGGAGTATCGATACCACCATACCGGCGGAATGGGTGAGTCTGATCGGCAGAAAAAAGCCCGGCATAACTCCCAGATACACAATAGCCAGAAGCGACCCTCCGGCCGAGGCCATGGCTCCGTCGATTTTCTGATTCCGACTGTACATCACCACAGCGGCCACGAGTCCCAGAGCCAGAACCGTCGGTACCAGATAATGCGGCTTTACCGTGTGAAACCACCATGCCACGCGTATCGCAATCGGGCTGGCCCCTTGCGGATGATCCAGCAACGTCTGCGATAACTGCTCCAACCAGGGCCAGATCATGCAAAGCAGGGAAGCCGTCACGCATACGCGCATGGAAATGGTCACCCCCTCGGCCTTTAATAACCGCCGCATCTCCGCCGTCGCCAGCGGAATAATGCCCACCAAAGTTAAGACGATCAGAGTGCCCGGTGGAAACGACATGCACCGCGCCGGCCAGCCCGCTGACAGCGTCTGATCAAAATAAAACATTGTCAAAAGCAAGGCCCCGAACAGCAGGCCGTAAATCAGACGCAATTTGAACATAAGCGCGGCATCCGTAAAACGGGATTATAGTACGAATACCGCCCCTTGGCGTAAAATGCTTGCGGGAATATTTTCCGGCGGCATGACTTTGCCATGCGTTGTGGCCCCGCCGCAGACACTTGCGGCTACCGCTGTTCTATTATCGGACAAGTCGGGATATAGTGAAGGGCAGAAGTTTTTCCACGGAGTTGCATCCATGAAACGCACTGCTTACCTCATATCTGCAATGATAGCCACCATGGCCGCAACCATGTTCGGTGTATGGATTTTCCGAACCCCTGAGCTGATCGCCAGGACCGCTGTGCCAACTGAGCCGGTTATGACCTTGACCTCACCGGCTTTTCACAATGAGTCGGTATTGCCCAGGCGATTCACTGCGGATGGCCGGGATATTTCACCGCCCCTGGCATGGAGCCATGTACCAGCAAAAGCCGTTTCTTTGGCTCTGGTGATGATTCCTGCGCACCGGGACGCACACGGCCCGCTGGCGTTTCGGCATTGGATGATTATAAACATTCCACCGACAGCCAAAGGCTTGCCGGAGAACCTGCCACGCACCAAACGCATTGCGTCGATGCCGTCGGTGCAGCAGGGGAAAAATTCCTTCGGCTATTTCGGATACGGCGGGCCATCACCGCGATCGGCGCAAGCCGGGACACACCATTACCGCATTATTCTTTACGCGTTAAGCCGCAAGCTTCTGTTCGCGCCAGATTGCCTGCCCTGCCTGCATCATGCCATGGCCGGTTACGTCCTGGCGCAAGCAACGCTGCACGTGCGCTATGGGCGCAGTGATGGACGGTAGCCGTCGGGGCCGTCGCGACCGATATGCGGGTCGTCGGAACAAAAAAACCTGCTTCCGCATTCAAAAAGACAATGGTACAATAAAGATCAGCCGCGCTACCGGCACCGTGGCCTTGCAGGATTTCAGATGATCAAACGCTTCGCAGTAAAAAAATTCAGAAGCCTACTTGATGTCAGCGTCGACTTGGCGGACATTACGGTTCTGGCCGGGCGCAGCGGCACCGGCAAAACCAATTTTGTTGATGCCATTTCGCTTCTGACCAAGGTGATTGCCTCCGGAAGCGATGCAACCAATATGCACGAGCCGCTCATGCTTTTTGGCGGATACGATGGGCTCCGCCCGGCCAGCATAAAAAACGCGGAGTTCAACGCCGAGTTTTCCGTGCTGTTCTCGGTTCCCGGTTATTCTGGTGATTTCGACTACAACCTCACGGTACGGTTTCCCAATTTCTTCGTGCAGGAGGAAAGCCTTGCACATGCCGGCGTCACAGTTTTCCATCAGGCGGCCGGAAAATGGGTGACCGAACCGAGGCTTAAGACCAACGGAAATTTGGGAACTGTGATGCTGGGCTGGCTGACCGGCTTGCCCGAAGCAAATGTGGCGTATATCAGTTTGGCGAAGAGCATCAGCAGTTATAATTTTCCCGGTACGGTGCTTGCCGCAACGGGCCAGCCGGCGTCGAAGGGCCTCGAACCGCTTCGATTCGATGGAGCCAATGCGATACAGGTTATCGACGGGATCCTCACCAGCGTCCAGACGCTTCAAAATTGGCAGGAGATTGTATCCGCCCTCAAGGTCCTCTCGACATCGCTTGAGGATGTTACCGTCTCGCCATTTTCGAGCAGCGGGATTGCGGCCTCCTATCAACTCGGGGAGCAGATGGTATCCATTGATCTACCCAAGCAGTCGGAAGGGTTCCGTCGGCTTCTTGCACACCTGATTGCCATCTACCAGAATCCGACACCGCAGGTGATCATTTTCGAAGAGCCGGAAAAGGGAATATTTCCCGGTGCCCTATCCCTGCTGGCGGAACATATCAAATCCGCCCACGAGAGGCTCGGCACGCAATTCATATTGACTACGCATAGTCCGCAGCTCCTTGATGCGTTCCCTGGCGAGGCAATCCGCTGGGTGAGATACTCCTCCGCAGGAACACACATTGCACCGCTCGATCAGAATGATTTGCAAGCTTTGCGCGACGGATTAATGACGCCCGGCGAGTTCCTGACGGTGACGGACCCGGTCCAACCGGAGCCGATACAGGGATGAGTCCACACCCGGGGAAAATGATTATCGCATTTGGTGAAGGCGAAGGAGAGGAACGGGCCTTACCGGTGCTTATCCGGAAAGTCCTTCGTGAGGCGTATCCTCAGACTGATCACATCCGGATCGCTGATGCGGCTTGGCGCGTTGGCCACCTTGAAAAGCTGCGAAAGAACGACGGCCAAATTTGGAAAGACAAACTCCGGCTGGCGTCAGAGAAAAGGGGTGCCTCGGCCGTTCTACTGCTCTTGGATGGCGACCGCCCCCCACACCTGGGTTCCCCGCCGCATTGCGTAGGCTCAGCAGCGGGGCAATTGGCGGCCTGGGCTTGCCAAACCGGTGCCGGCAAGGCCTATTCGGTCGCGGTTGTAATCGCCCGGCAGGAAATGGAATCGTGGTTCATTGCGGGCGCTGAATCACTGCGGGGCACACTGAACGACGGCGGTCCGGGCCTCAAGGCCAACGCCCAAGTCCCGGCTGACGATCTGGAATTATCCCCGCGGGATGCCAAGCGCTGGCTCGCAGAAAATATGTTGCAGGGCTATAAGCCAACAGCGGATCAATTTCGCCTGGCCCAGACGGTCAGCCTGGCGATGATCCGACAGCGCAAACTGCGATCTTTTCAGCGCTTTGAAAAGGCGGTAGGTGAGTTGCGTGACGCAATAATTTCCGGGCAACATGTTGCCACGCCGGCAATCCAGAAGCAATTCAACTGAAAAGCCCCAACTGCCGCCCGCCGGGCCGGCGAAACGCGGAGGATGACATTGCCGGATAATGCGATGGCAACCCGGCTCGCCGGGCGGAAAGCTCGAAAAGTTTTTCAAGCTGGTCGGCAAATATACCCTCACCTTTCATCCGTGTGGCAAAATTGGAATCGTTGAGTTTGCCGCCGCGCATGGAGCGAATCCGATTGAGAATTTTCTCCGCCCGATCGGGCTTGTGTTCCCGCAGCCACGTCTGGAACAAATCCTTTACCGAATAAGGCAGCCGCAGCGGCGTATAGCCCGCAAAGGTCGCGCCGGCTTCCGCCGCGGCCTTGAGAATATCCGGCATGTGTTCATCGGTTAAGCCCGGTATGACCGGTGCCACCAGCACGCCCGTTGGAATACCGGCCTGGGACAACGCGGTGATGGCCGCAAGTCTGCGCCGCGGCGAACTGGTGCGCGGCTCCATGATGGCGACGAGTTCCGACTGCAGCGTGGTTATGGAAATAAACACAGCCACGGCGTGATGGCGCGCCAATTCGCCCAGCAGATCAATATCGCGGGTAATGAGATGATTTTTCGTGATGATCGAAACCGGATTTCGAAATTCCGCCAGCACTTCCAGACAACCGCGTGTGATGCGCAACGTGCGCTCCACCGGCTGATAACAATCGGTAACGCTGGCCATGGAAATAAGTTCCCCCTGCCAGTTTTTATGCATCAGCTTTTGCCGCAGTAATTGCGGGGCGTCATATTTAACCAGAATTTTACTTTCAAAATCCAGCCCCGCGCAATAGCCCAGCGTTTCGTGCGTGGGCCGGGCATAACAGTATATACAGCCATGTTCGCAACCCCGATACGGATTGACACTGAACCGAAAACCAATATCCGGGCTGTCATTTTCGGAAATAATGGATTTACTGTGATCCGCAATGAGTTCCGTGCGCGGGGCGGTTGAGACCGGTTCATCGGCATCCGGATCCGGTGCATAATGCGTTGACTCAAAGCGGTTGGCAGGGTTGCCGCTGGCACCGCGTCCGTGAATGGGTAAAGAAACATCCTGCATGATGGCATTATACCAATAAAAAGACCTCCACCATGATGCCGTGAGAGCGGGAGAGATTCGAACCCTTGTTACAAGGGCGGACCAGCACAACGCATCGGCTCAAGACTTCCACAACTGTCTCGATAAATCGAGACCAGGCTTGTCCATCGTTCCGACACCCGGGGTCCTGTACAATGCTCATCGGTCCGAAGCATTAGGCCGCTCTAGCACGAACAAGGCAGAGGTCATATATCCTTTTACACCTATTGCGCGCGAAAGGCAAATCGGTTTGGATGAATCCGGGCCTGTGACAGATTCCGCAAGGCCTTTGTGCCCCTGATCCTTGGGCTTCTAACTCTGCTGTTACCGGCACCATCAATCAAATCCATACTCCACTCCAGCCCGCCATCGCATATACCCGCCGCACCCCCAAACCAAATTCCTCACGGCACGTTGTTCGCCCTGGCTCCGGAATACGTTGCTCGCTGCTTCCCGGCGCGCCGGGACTCGTTGACGCACCCC
>JAKAYZ010000101.1 GCA_021816165.1 Planctomycetota bacterium
AAAGCCGGGCCTTTTTCCTGACGCAGCAATTCCAGTGCGGCAATGCGAACCGCGATCGAGCCGGGCTTCAAAAACACGTTGGCCAGGGTTTGCTGCAATGATTGGTGGGTGATGTCTCGGATGGCCACGGCTTCCGGGCGGCTGCGGAGTTGATAACGAATGGCGGGCCTTTTCAGGGAAAGGATCAAGGGGCCAAGGAGCCGACGATCATGGCATTGCACACAGACTTTGGAGGCGTAAAAAAGCATGGGCCATTGCTGCCACGTTGGCAGGTACTTTTTAAGCAGGGCAAGGGCCAGCGCGGGCTTGGCGGCCAGGAGTTGCCGCAAAGCGTAGATGCGCATGGCGGCTTTTTGGCCGGGGGTATGCAGGATATAAATTAAGGCGGCCAGCCGAAGCGGGGCTTGGCTTCCAAGCCGCATGACCAGGGTACGGTCAGCTCGCTGGCGGGCCATGGTGGCGGCGGCGCAATTTTCCAGTTGATGAGCAAGTTGTGCGGTCTGTCGGGGCGGTGGGGTGGCAAGGCTTGCGTGAGCAGAGGGTTTGCGTGTGCCGGAGCAGCCCGGGATAATCGCCCAAACCATCACGGCCAGCGCGGTGATGGCCACGGCTCTCCTGGATTGCATGAGCCAGATGAGAGGCTTGTGATGGCGGCGCCTCGAAACTTTGCCGGGGTGCCATTCTGGAACCCAATGGGCACGCAAAGGTGCGCCGCCGTGGGCATTTTGCGGGTCAAGCGGATAGGATATTTGGATGCTGTCCTTTATTGTGGCCAATTTAGACCTCCTGATCGCGATGTTTTTGCTGATGGGGCTGGCGGCGTTTTTCGCTTTAAGCGAGACGGCTCTATTTTCGCTGAGTCGCCATGACCTTCATCAAATGAAATCCCAGGCCAATCACCGGGAAGTTCTGGTCGCCAAGCTGCGGCAGCAGAGTCGGCCATTACTGGTCACTATTCTACTGGCCAACATGTTGAGTACCATCCTCTTTTTTGTGCTCAGCACAATGTTGCTGCGCAACATCAACAAGGTGTTTGGTCACGTGGCGGTCATTGTGCTGGTGCTGATGCCGGTGGTTTTGGTGGCCTATTTCGGGGAGGTGATGCCCAAAATTCTAGGGCGGACCTTCAATCGCCGGCTGGCACCAGTGGTCGCAGGTCCATTGGCGGCAGTCATGCGTGTGGCGGCACCGGTGGTTGGAGTCATTCAAGGCTTGGTCATTACGCCGGTCCATCGACTGATTGATCGGCCGAGCGAGTCCGGCGCGTTTACGTTGGACGAACTTCGACGGCTCCTGAGCATGTCGGAGCGGCAGGGAATTATTGACCGATCGGAAAACCAGCTTTTGCAGCAGGTGGTTCGCCTGCGCGAAATCAAGGTTCGCTATGTCATGGTGCCGCGTGTGGCCATGGCCGCCTTTGAAATTCATCAGCCGATGAGTGAACTGCTGGCTATGTTCCGGCGCACCGGCCTGTCCAAGATTCCGGTGTATGACCGGCAAATCGACAACATCCTGGGGGTCATTCGCGCTAAGACATTTCTGCTGGAACGGCCGGCAACAGCGGGGGCGCTGCGCAGCCTGGTGCAGCCGGTGCGTTTTACGCCCATGAGTCAGACTCTCGATAAACTGCTGACCATGTTCCGGGAAAGCAGTTTTCAGATGGCGATTGTGGTGGATGAATTCGGCGGTGTGGCGGGCCTGGTATCGCTGGAAGATGTGGTGGAGCAGCTGGTTGGAGATATCTCCGATACGGGCGACGCCGCCGATCGAGCCTTGGAGCCTCTGGCACCGGATCGATGGCGGGCGTCGGGGAATTTATCGCTGTTGCAATGGTCGGATATCTTTGGTGAACAGGTGCAACATTTGCACGCATCAACGGTGGCCGGATTGATATGTGCGGTGCTGAAAAGAATTCCGCAAGTCGGCGAATCCATCGCCATCAATCATTTGAAGATGACCGTTGAAACCATGCGTGGCCCGCGCATTGAAACAGTCCTGATTGAATTGCAGGAACGCCCGATACCGGATGCCAGTGCCGGGACTGGTACCGGCACTGCCACTGGGCAGTCGAAGGGGGAGGCTCAACATGGCTGAAGCAATGCTTTTGGCCTGGACTTCTCCGAGTGGCCTTGCCGAGGCCGGTTGGTTCGCCCTGGGAGTGCTGGGGCTGATCGGCTCTATTTTGTTTAGTGGCCTGGAAACCGGGCTTTACAGGCTTTCGCGTTTGCGGCTGCAATTGCGCGTTTATCAGAAGGATGCCGCCGCTCTGCAAATTTCCCGGTGGATGGAAGATCCCGGCAATATTCTCGGCGGCCTGCTGATATGGCAGAATATTGCCAATTACATGGTGTCTGCGGCGACTACCATGCTGATGGAAGCGGATCATCTTGGCCCCATAGTAGAAGCGGTTTTATCCGGCATTGTCATCGCTCCGCTGATGCTGATTTTCGCCGAAATCGTGCCTAAGGATTTATTTTACAGTTATACCGACCGCTGGACCTACCACATGGTGCGGCCCATTCGCTGGTCCATGGCCGTTATCACGGTGATTCCGGTAATGCCCCTGGTACGCTGGCTGGGAGCGGCATCCCTGGGTGTGCTGCGTGGCAAAAGTGACCCCATGGAAAATGGTTCGCCCCCACATCGCCTGCTGCGTATCGCCCAGGAAAGCACCGCCAGCGGTCTGATCAGCGACGCGCAGGAGAAACTGATTTCGCGGTCTTTGCACATGGCCCATATTGCCGTCCGCGAAGTGATGATCCCGTGGAATCGGGTGATCGGGGTGCCGGTGGGGATCAGTGCCAAGGGGTTTGAGGCTGTTGCCCGTCACTACAACTTTTCGCGACTGCCGGTGCTTGGCCATTCCACCGACGAAGTGCTGGGCGTCGTGAACGTGGTGGATATTTTAGCGGAATGGCCGAACTTTTCACTCCAGGCCAACCTGGACCGGATTATCACCCTGCTGCCGGATCAATCGGTACGTTCCTCGCTGACACTCATGCAAAAGGCCCGGCAAACCATTGCCGTGGTGGTCAACCGCAACGGCAAAGCCGTCGGTTTGGTGACCATCAAGGATCTGGTGGAAGAACTGCTGGGAGAGCTGGCAGACTGGTAAGGCCTTGCGAAATGATAGCCGGAGCATGCTGGCTGGTTCTTTTCTCGCAATGCCCGATCATCCGGCTATTTCACGCGAACCTGGCCATTGGCCTCAATCGTCAGGTGGCCGTTTACCCACAGGCGAATGGCTTGGGGATAGGCCTGACATTCCAGATTAAAAACCCGTGCGGCCAGCGTTTGCGGCGTGTCATCGGGTAATACAGGACAGGTACGCTGAAGAATAATCGGGCCGTGGTCGTATTGGTTGTCGGCAAAGTGAACCGTGCAGCCAGACTGGGTCTGGCGGGCCTGGATAACCGCTTCGTGTACGTGCAGGCCGTGCATGGAGCGTCCGCCAAATTTGGGCAAAAGGGCGGGGTGGATGTTCAGCGTGCGCCATTGGTATTCCGGAGGTATCTTCCACAGGCTTAAAAATCCCGCCAGACAGATCAGGTCCGGCGAGTAGGTTTTTAACAGATCGTGGATACGGGTGGAAAAATCATCCAGATCACGGCAACTCCGGCGCGGTACCACATGAGCGGGAATCTTCAGGGCGGCGGCCCTGGTTAATCCATAAGCATCGTCCCGGCTGGAAATAACACAGACAATGGAAATGGGCAATTCCCCGCGCTGTGCCAGATCGGCCAGGTTTTGCAATGTGGTGCCGGAGCCGGAAATAAGCACCCCCACGCGCGGCGGGGTGTTTTTGGGCAGTGGCATTTGAATATTCATGGTCGTTGGCCTCGTGGAGTTGGGCAATACAACATTTTAACGCCCACGGCCCGTTGCCGCAGGCAAGCCGGGTCCGGGCTGCGGCATTTCCAGCGCGGGCGTGGCACCGGCCGGTGCGGCTGCAGCAGCGCGAAATCCCATACGGGCAAGAAAGGCTCCGCCGAGCAGTAAAATCGCGCCCAGGGCGATACCTTTGGGCAGCATATTTTGCGGGCCACCGGCCAACGCCGCTACCGCAGGGCCAGCCACCGTGCCCATGCCAATCAGGGCTTCATGCAGGCCCGCATGTTCACCAGCCCCATGGCTTAAGTGCATGGAATAATAAAGCGATCCGGCGTAGACCAAGGCCGCCGCCAGACCCAAAATTATTTGCCCGCCGATGAGAACCCCAATGGAAGGTACGGCAATGAGCAGCACAGTGGCAACAACCAGGGAGAAAAACGCGCCCAGCATCCAACGGACGCGGTAATGCCACCCCGTCCAGAACCAGCATCCGATAAATCCGGCAATGCGGGCCAGGCCCCAGATGGAACCGACGGCGGTAGCCTCAGCATAAGAAAAGCCGGCGCGGTAGGTTAAGTAG
The DNA here is from genome assembly GCA_021816165.1 of Planctomycetota bacterium. The sequence continues at coordinate 4,412 of JAKAYZ010000101.1, forward strand.
GCCATGATGGGCATGATGGAATTCAGCGATACATAAGCAAGAAGATTGGATAGGCGGGCCATGTTCAGCAATGCCGTTCCGCGGACGGAACCGATCAGAGCGGCATCCACCGGATCCACGTCATCCTGATGGACGGGCCGCGAACCGATGAGGCTTTGCGGGATGGCCACAAATCGCACGATTATCACGGATGCTGCAGCGGCCAAACCGGCCCCGATGAAGACCGCGGGCCAGGTCAACCAGCGGGCCAGAATACCCGTGACCAGCAAGGCCAGAAAGGAGCTGTTGGACCATCCCAGATTGTACAAAGTGATACGTGTGGAAAGTTTCATGCGGGCGGGACTTTTGGTGATCGCGGATTCCAGTGCCGGCCATCCCGGTGTAACGGAGAGATTCAGCAGGGCCACCAGCAAAAACAGCAGGGCCAAGCTGCGAAAATCAACTGCGGCCACGCCAATCAGGCAAATTAATGCGGTGCACACGCCGGTGGCAATCAGAACTTTTCGTTGCCCGATACGAGAGAGAATCTTCCCCCCGGTAAGTGCCGCTGCGGTATACACAGCGCCGCCGCAGGCCATAAACCAGAGGAGTGTGGCCGGGGCACAATGCAATTCATAGCGGGCAAAAAAAAACACGCCGTTGGTGGCCAGAACCACGGCAAAGGAATTCAGACCTTCCGCTGCGTACCACGGCCACAGAACTCGGCGATCCGTTAAGACCATGGCCCGCGAGTTAAACCCACCACCGGCACCGAGAGGTTTCATGGGAAAATTCCTCGCTGGGTGTAAGCCCGTGAGAGGTGTTCCACCGCCACACAGTATGCGGCACTGGAAAGGTCCACATCATACTGGTGGGCGGCCAGGCGCACACGCCGCGCGGCCAGAAGAATGGTTTTGCGCAATTCGCGTTCCACCTGGGCGCTGCCCCAATGAACGCCCGCCTTGTTTTGCACCCATTCCAGGTAACTGACAATCACGCCGCCGGCGTTGCATAATATGGCCGGCAGCACGGCGATACCCCGCTGCCGCAGCAATTGGGCCGCTTCCGGAGTGACCGGCCCATTGCCGCCCTCCGCCACCACTTTGCAATTCAGCCAGGTGGCCACCTGCGGATTCACCATGCGTTCGAGCGCGGCGGGAATAAAAACGTCGGTGGGCAGCCGATAAAATTCCTCCTGGTCCAGGGTGCGCACGCCTGGGGCCTGATATTGGCGGATGTTGCCGCTGACCTGCACATGGTCCATCAGGTGGCCGATGTTCAAACCATCGGGCTTGGTGATGGCGCGGGTGTGATCCATCACCGCCACCACGGTGCTGCCATGGGCGGCCATGGCAGCGGCAGCGTGCTTGCCCACGTTGCCAAAGCCCAGCAGGCTCACGCGGAGGTTTTCGAGCTTAAGATTAAATTCCGGCAAAAGCTCCTGCAGTACCATGGCCAATCCCTGCCCGGTAGCCTTTTCGCGACCTTCGCTTCCGCCACAGGTGATGGATTTTCCGGTGACCACATGAATCAGATTTTGCCGCGTCGCCTGGTTGTGGGTATTGAGAAACGTATCCATCATCCAGTCCATCACCTGGGCATTGGTGCCCACATCCGGGGCAGGAATATCGAATTCAGGGCCGATATTGTCTGCCAGCGCGGAGGTGAATCGGCGGGTCAGTCGCATCAATTCCGCGGGACTAAGTTGGCCGGGATCCACCATCACACCACCCTTGGAACCGCCAAACGGCAGTCGCATGAGGGCACATTTCATGGTCATCCAGACGGCCAGGGCCTTGACATCGTCCAAACTGATTTCCGGATGGTAGCGGATGCCGCCTTTGTACGGCCCGAGCACATTATTATGCTGGATGCGGTAACCCTTGAAGAGCTTGAAGCGGCCATCATCCAGGCGCACCGGAAAGTGAACCATGATTTCATTTTTTGGTTGTCCCAGCATTTCCTGTACGTAGTTGGGCGTAGCCGTGGTCGCGCAGGCCTTATCCACGGCGCCTCGGGCCATGGCAAAAAGCGAATGTGGATCCGCCGGTTCAATGCCCTCCGTGGCAGGCAAGCGGTTGAAAGCTGAATCTAAGGCCATGGTTAATTTCCATCTCGTTTATGGGGGGCAACAGCGCTGCATCAACCTCACGCCCGTACCGGCAGACGCATGATCGTCAAAATGATACCGCGCCGCCGACGCGCAACAAGGCCTTGAATTTCGGAATTTGCACGGGTGCGATGTTGACAACAGGTCATTTATTTCTCCAGCAAGATCATAACCGGCCCGCCAAATGTTTACAAAAAATGGTGCCGCAAAAGGTGCTGGCGCCGCGCCGTGGCGTGGTGCTATTACGTATGAAAAGCGTCTTCTAAGCGGCCTGGTTTGCGGTGGCCTGTCGGTTTGTAAAAATATCGGGCTAAGGTCATTGCAGTGATGGGGATGAATGGCAGATTGGCCGGCGGCTTTGTCCGGTCAACTCCAGTTTGCCGCCAGGCCGCCCGCAGCACTAGCCGATAAATTCCACCGGCGTACACGGCGGAATCAGCCCGGCCCTGGCTCCCTGGTCCAGCAGGGCATTAACGGCGGCCCGGCCACGTGGGCCATAATCCAGCGTCCAATGGTTGACGTACATGCCCACAAATTCGTCCGCCAATTTTTCGTTCATGTCTCGGGCGTATTGCAGAGCATGGCGCACCGCCTGATCCCGATGATCCAGCGAAAACTGGATGCTGTTTTTAAGAATGGCCGTCACCTCGGCCATGGTCTTTTCGCCCAGATCACGCCGAATCACGTTGCCGCCCAGGGGCATG
>JAKAYZ010000102.1 GCA_021816165.1 Planctomycetota bacterium
CGCCAATGTAGATGGACCGGCGATGCGGTTGGGCCAGCACCTTGGCCGAATTACACTTGCAATGTGCTGCTCCCGCAGTACATTGATCGTGGCGATGAGGGCAAATGAAATGCAGTCTATCTCCATGCTGGCGTGTCCGGTTGGCCCGAATGGTTAGATGCCCCAGACCATGACGGTCCAGAATATTCCGGATAAATGCCTCAATGCCATCACTTAGGATAGCCACGGGAACGCCATATTGCTCAAGGAGTTGCAGCAGCGGCTCAAGGCCCGGATCCAGATGAATCTGGTCCAAAAAGGCGGCCAACTCCGCCGATTCCACCCGCAGCAGCCGGAATTCACTGCGCAAACATTCTTCCGAGCCGATCAGGCCGGCACGCCAGCGTTCTTCGATGAGTTTCCATGAATCGTTGCAGGAAAACCGGATGACCAATTCATCCATGACATCTTCCCGGGAAATCGTGCCGTCAAAGTCGATCCAGACCTGGGCGTTGTGGGGTAATGGCAGGCTGGACTGAAACAAGCTAAAATAAACCTCGTAAGAACCATGCGTCAGGGTTTCAATGGGTTTTGAAACCTCGGCGGATTATAGCAGAGAATTATTGCAAGTGCCAGCAACTTCCAGCATAGTTGTGCGTTATCGAAGGCCGGTGCGGCTTGCCCGGGGGATGGCGAATTATTGCTTGGTGCGAATAACTAAACAGGTTTGAGGCAAAATATGAAGGATTTCTGCCCGGAGGATAGCCTGTTCATGCAGCGAGCTTTAAGCTTGGCACGCCGTGCCATGCGCATGGGCGAAATTCCGGTGGGGGCCATTGTGGTGGAAAATGGCTTGGCCGGACCGCGGATTATTGGGCGAGGGTTCAATTACCGGGAGAAACGTTCCGATCCGACGGCCCATGCCGAAATGGTGGCATTAAGAGCGGCGGGCCGGCACCGGAAATCTTGGCAATTGACGGATTGTCGCATGTATGTCACGTTGGAACCTTGTCCGATGTGCGCTGGTGCCTTGGTCAATGCCCGAATCAGGCGGCTTATTTTCGGTGCTTATGACCCCAAAGCCGGGGCTGCCAGCACCTTGTATCAGATTACCAATGACCCAAGATTGAACCACCGTATGGAAACCGCAGGTGGGCTGATGGCCGAGGAATCGGCAGCGCTGCTGCGGGAATTTTTCACCGCCCGCCGCAAATCCGGCTTGGCCAGTGCTGCTTCCTGCCCATGAACAACGTTAGGCGGGGAGGACAGATACGCTTCGCGACGGCGTCGGCCGGCGATGAGCGTGACCAAGCTGCGGTGTGCGAATGGGGCAGCGGTCGATCGGCCCAACGGCCTGAATTTCGCCCCAGGCCCGACCTTGGAAAAGGCCTCGGCGATGACTTGCCGGCCCGTCCTCCCGGTTGGAACCCGTGATCTGGCCGCAACGCGGCTTGCAAAAAGTCGTCCAAGCCATCATACTGCTGAACTTGATTCCGGCAGATCACTGTGATCAGGCCTCGGTCCGGGTGACCGCACAATGTTAAGCAGGAGTGTTTCGTGGCCCATTCGTTATCAGCCAACAAGAGAATTCGACAGAATGCCAAGCGGCGACTTCGCAATCGCCTGCAGAAGAAAAATGTGAAATTGCACATTCGCAAGGTGGAGGAGTTGCTGGTTAAAAAAGATGCTGCGGCAGCGGCCACGGCCATCAAAGATGCACAAAAAATTCTCGATCGCATGGGGGTTAAAAAGTCTTTGCATCCCAATACCGTGGCCCGTCGAAAGAGCAGGATGGCCCGTCGTTTGAACGCAGTGCTGAAGGCCGCGTCCGCAGGTTAGCTCTGCATTCGCATATGGCTCGGGCATCGGTCAGATCGCCAGCAATTTGGATATTGCATGAACGTGCGCGAACGCCTGCTTTTGCCGGTCGGGCCACTTTGTGGGCAGTTTGTATCGCGTGCGGGCTGCAAATTGGATGCCGCCTTTTCCACCTTGAAAATTACTGCGACTGGGGTTGTGGCAGCCGATTTGGGTTCTAATATCGGCGGGTTTGTCGATTGTCTTTTACAACGCGGTGCCTCCAGGGTGTACGCGCTGGATACCGGCTATGGCGTACTGGCCTGGAAACTGCGCAAAGATCCGCGCGTATGTGTGATGGAACGCACCAATGCCCTCTTCGCCACCCTGCCCGAGCCGGTGGATATGGTCACCATTGATGTTGGTTGGACCCGGCAAGAAAAAATTCTGCCCGCAGCGGCAAAATTACTGCGGCGCCAAGCAGAGGGCTGCAGGCCGAGGGCCATCGTCAGCCTTTTTAAGCCCCAATATGAATCCGAATTAGCCAAGGTACAGCGCGGGGTGCTGGCACCCGAGCAATCGTTGGCGGTTCTGCAAACCGCGGTGGATCGTATTGAGGCCGCTGGTTTTATAATCCGCGGTCTGATGGAAAGTCCGATACGCGGCCAAGGCGGCAATATGGAATTTCTGTTATGGCTTGAAGCTCCGGTCTAAAGCCGGCCGCTACTTTTATGCCGTGCCGTTCACCCTGACTGCGGTGCTATCGATATTCACCCGCATTGCGTTACAATGGAATTTCCAGAGGGAATGCATTGTTGCAGCAGGGCCATTGTAACCTGGTACGGATGAGAGCAAACGGAGTCGGCGACAATGGTTGAAAAATGCACCTTTCACATTCCGGGTTCCGCCGCTGTATTTCCTCAGTTTACACTCCTGCTGGTGTGCGTGGACGAAAAATTCAACGTCATCCGGATCAATCCACCGTTGGCAGCTATACTGGGAATTAACCTTGCCGATGCGGAAAACAAATCGGTCTGGCAGCAGGTGATTACCGGGATAGATGGTGACCAGATTGAAGATCGTTTGGCCGCGCTGCCCGATGAAGAACCCGGTCTATGGTTTGCCAGTGAACTGGGCCGTGGGGATCAACGCCGGGTCATCAGTTGGCATTTGGTGCGGCCCAGGTGCACGGCCCTGGCCCAGCCAAACCTGGTGTTTTCAGGTGTCGACATTACCGCGCTGATGCATGCGGAACAGCAGCGTCAGGCGACGGCAACACAAGCGTATGCCATTGTGCGCACGGCGGTGGATGCCATTATCGTGATTAATCAGCGGGGATTTATTGAATCGTTTAATCCGGCGGCGGAAAAACTGTTCGGGTATCCGGCGGCGGAAGCGATCGGCCAGAATGTGAGCATTCTTATGCCTGAACCGTATGCGTCAGAGCACAATCTTTATCTGGAAAATTATCTGGAGACCGGCGTCGCCGGTATTATTGGCATTGGGCGCGAGGTAACCGGGCGAAAAAAGGACGGGAGTCTGTTCCCGATGTATCTGTCAGTGGGCGAATTCCAATTGGAGGACGGCCGGCACTTTGCTGGCATTGTCCGCGACCGTACGGAGGTGAATCGGATGCAGGCCCAGATCATCGAAGTCAGCGATCGCGAAAAGCAACTCATCGGACAGGACTTGCATGATGGTGTGGGACAGGTGCTTTCCGGGGCGGCCTTTTTGGCCAAGGCTTTAAGTACCCGGCTGCGGAAAAAAAATCCGAACGAATCGGCCCAGGCGGAGCAATTGGCCGCGCTCATATCCAGTGCAATTTCGCAAAACCGCCAGCTTTCCCGTGGCTTGCAGCCGCTCACCAATGCCGATGAGTTGCCCAGTGCGTTGGAGGCGCTGGCGATGCAATTGGAAACCGTATCGGCGGTGAAATGTGCGGTGCGCGTGCGTGATTGGCCACACGGTATGGATTTAAATACATCCACACATTTGTACCGCATCGCCCAGGAGGCTATGAACAACGCCACCAAACACGCCCACGCTAAACAGGTGGAAGTTGGCTTGAAGGCAGCGCGATCCGGCCTCCGTTTGACAATCCGGGATGATGGCGTCGGCCTGGTGCGGGCCAATTACCGGCGAAAAGGCCTGGGATTGAGTATCATGCAGTACCGGGCGCGGGCGATCGGTGGACGACTTGATATACGAAGCACGCGTGGAAATGGCACCACAATTATCTGTGAAATTGAACACCCCGTCGGCTTGCAAGGGAAAAAATATCATGGCTCAACCCCCAAAAAAGCTAAAGTCCGTAAAGCCAGCAAAGCTCCATGTTCGGACTAAGTCTGGACGCGGTACTACACCTTCTTCTTCAGCACGGCCGGCTTCGCTGACGCGTGCCCCGCTAAAACCCAAGCCGGTGACGCCGTCAGGCTCTGGCGCGGGCTTCCAGAAGCGCCCCAAGCCGCCGCTGCCATCGGTGGCCCCGGCGTCTGCCTCCGTGGCCAGGCCGGTGGCCGTTGCAACTGCGAAGCATCGTATTTTTATTGTCGATGATCATCCCATTGTGCGCCAGGGTATGAAGCAGCTCATTGAATCCGCCGGCGACCTGGTGGTCTGCGGTGAGGCATCCACCGGCGATGAGGCCGTGGAGGGTGTGGGCAAGCTCAAGCCGCAGTTGGTGGTGGTGGATTTATCTCTGCCCGGCAAACCCGGCATTGAGGTGATCAAGGATATCAAAGCCCGTTGGCCCGACATTTACATTCTGGTGGTTTCCATGCATGAAGAGAGCATGTATGCCGAGCGCGTGTTGCGGGCTGGAGCCATGGGCTATGTGATGAAGCAGGAAGCGCAGGGGAAAATTCTGCTGGCTATCCGCCGTATTCTCTCCGGCCAGGTCTACGTGAGTGATCGGATTGCCTCCCGAGTACTCCGTCAGCTCACCGCCGGCGGCCATGCCCAGCCGAAGTCGTCGCTGGAGTTACTGACTGACCGCGAACTGGAAATTTTTCACGCCATTGGCGATGGTAAAACCGTCCGGGCCATTGCTCAAATGCTGCACCTGAGCGTCAAAACGGTGGAGGCTCATCGCGAACACATCAAAAATAAGCTGCAACTTTCCAGCAGCAATGAACTGTTGCGAATGGCCGTACAGCGGGCCATGGAACAATAGTTGGCGGTATCTTGCACGGCCCCCGCGCCAGTCACCACTCGCTACGTACTACGTATATGAAACCTCCGGTTGGGCAGTGTCGGTGCTTTCTGGAAGGGCCAAACGCGCCAATAAAGAGGAATATGCGCGGCTCCAGAATCTGGTTGTTGGACGAAATTCCTGGGCCAATATCGTTGGAGTTGATCTTTTACGATGCCGATGCGGAAAGCAATTTAGAAATAAGGATGAAGTCTGAAGGGCCAAGTTCGGCGGGACGGGAATTGGGGTTGATGCCGGCGGCCAGTATCTGTGCGATAATGCGGGGAAAATTTTCCGGATGCAGACCATGGCGGATGGCATTGGCCAGAGTTTGTCGGCGATGGGCAAATAAGGCCGCCAGCAAGCGCTGTAACAGCAGTATATCGGGAATGGCGGCAAATTGGTTTGGTGTGGGAATGATGCGCACCAGAGCGGATCTCACCTTGGGCGGAGGCCAAAAGCATTGGCGGTCAATGGGGCGGAGAACCTCAACCTTGGCCAGGAGTTGAATCAATATTCCCAGGGCACCGTAGTCACGGGTTCCGCGGCCGGCGGCCATGCGTTTTGCAACCTCCCACTGCACGGTAAAGGCCAGACAATCCAATTGCAACGGGCCTGGCGTGCGGGCGCGGCTCTGAACCCACAGGGCCACCAGCAATTCGGCGATGAGCGGGCTGGCGGCGTTGTAGGGCAGGTTGGACACTAATTTGAGCTTCGAGAGATTGTGGGTGCGGCGTAAGTCGCCCAAGGTGGCGATTATCTCTGGGTTCACGCAATGCTTTCCAGCCAGAGCGTCAGCATGAAGCCAGTGGACATTGGCCAGAGTATGCCAATGGGCCGCCGCGGCTTGCAGCAGGGGACCGTCGATATCAACCGCTAGGACGTAACCGGCCTGCCGGGCCAGCACGGCAGTAAGATTGCCCACACCGGGACCAACTTCCAATACCAGATCGTCGCGTGTCAGGTGGGCTGCGGCGGCAATGGTTTCCAGCATGTTGTCGTCGAGCATAAAATGCTGGCCGAAGCGGTGGCGCGGCGACGATTGAGCAGCGTGGAGAATTTCCTGGATATCCTGTTTGTGCATCAATCTGCCTGACTAACCATATCTGGAAGCGGTGGGGAGAATTTAATCGGATCGAAGCTTGATCAGAATTTCCGCGGGCCGCCGGCGACGAATACCACCCGCCATGGTGGTATGCGCCCCCAACACCCGAATATCGGTGATGGTGACCCGCCGATACCGAAATGAAATGGTAAGGGGAAATGGCTTTCCGGCCAGAATGTCGCGGATGGAAGCTATAACCTGGGGGCCGGCGGTGCGGGCATAGCCAGCGCCGGCATACATGGCGATCATACGTTGGATGGAAGGCGCGATGCGCGGCAACACCCCGGACAGGCGACTGGTAAGTAAAGATGGCGGCAGGGGTGCCAGGCCAAGATGCAATGCCTCTATGAGAATGTGGCCCATGGGGGGCTGGGTTATGCTATGTGGGAGCATGGCCACGCTGATGGTGACGCTGGCTACGGAATTGCCAATGGCGGTATGCACCACGGCGGCGATAGTAATTTTGCCGTTTTGCAGGCGGATAAATGGGGCTTGGAATCCGTGGGATTTGGCCGGGGCACGGTCAGCGCGGTGGGCGCTGCCAGAGGTCTGGCCATACGCCACGGCCAGCAGGCTGTTGATTTGAGAAGCGGTGATACGCCAGGTGATGCGGGAGATGGTCGGGTCTTGGGCGGAATTGCGTAAATTGAGCAGGGCGGCCTGAGCCTGACCCGCCTGGTGCTGGGTGAGTTGGCCGTTGGGATTCATGGGTCGATACCATGGCGGTGTGGCGAGCATTAAAAGCCAGGTCACGACCCAAACAAGCAACGATATTACAAGCAGGGTGAGCAGCCAGCCGGTGAAGGTGCGAGGCAGAAAGCCGCGCCGGCGCGCGGGGGCAAACTTGTTGATGCCGGCCCGGGTAAAGCCCTCCAGGCTGGACGATGAAGAGGTGTTTTTCAGTGGAATCCCCTTGCTGTTGTGGTTACACGTCGTCAATCCGGGCGGTTTATGGGTGCTGTGGTGTGGCTTTTAAAAATCCAGGTGGAAAACGCAGTTTTTGGCCTGTCTTGAGTCCCAGCCTATGGTACAGGCCGGCACGGATTTCAATGGCGTATAAAATTTTATACTGACTGCGGTAAAGATGATGGGCGTTGCCATTGGCGGCCATGGTGTAATGTTGCCGAATGACG
>JAKAYZ010000103.1 GCA_021816165.1 Planctomycetota bacterium
CGCTCCCGTGGTAGTCCGCCGGCCCAAACCGGTAGTTGCCGATATGCTGCTGCCATTTAAAACGCCACCGGCACAAAAACAGGATCTGGGAAATTACCGTCTCCCCGGTCTGGATTTGCTGGAAGAGGCCGAGCCATCTAAAACCGATGGCCAGGAACAAATGGTTCGCCAAAAGGCGGAAGTGCTGCGGGGTTGTCTGGAAAGCTTTGGAATTGATGGTCGCGTGGTGGCCATCGATACCGGGCCGGTGGTAACACTTTATGAACTGGAACTGGCACCGGGCATCAAAAGTTCGCAGGTCGGAGCCTTGGCGAAAGATCTAGCCCGTGCGCTGATGAGGCCTCCGGTTCGGGTTATTGATAATATCCCAGGTAAAAACACGATGGGCATCGAGGTGCCCAACCTGGACAAGGAACGGGTTCGCCTGAAAGAGTTGATGCAGTTGGGTTCGCAGACCATTGAACGCATGGCCCTGCCGATGTGCCTGGGCAAAGATGCTTCGGGTAATCCCCTCATCGAAGACCTCACGACCATGCCGCACATTCTTATTGCCGGCACCACCGGATCGGGCAAGTCGGTGTGCATCAATTCAATTATCATGACATTTTTGCTGACCCAGCGGCCGGATCATGTGAAAATGATCATGGTGGATCCGAAAATGGTGGAAATGCAGGATTACCGGCAGATTCCGCATCTGATGTCGCCGATCATTGACGACATGAGCAAGGCGGAAAGTGTATTGGAATGGGCCACCCAGAAGATGGACGAACGCTATGAAACACTCTCGGAAGCGGGTGTGCGGCATATCCGGCAGTTCAACCGTCTGACCCGTGAACAGATTCTGGAAAGGTTCAAACCCAGCACGCCGGAGGAAGAGGCCCGCATTCCATTTCACATGCCCTACATTGTGATCATCATCGATGAATTGGCGGACCTGATGATGACCAGCAAGGAAGTGGAAGGCCATATTGTACGTATTGCCCAGAAAGCCCGGGCCGTGGGAATTCACCTGATTCTGGCCACGCAGCGTCCGGAAGCTCAGGTGGTGACGGGATTGATCAAGTCCAATATGCCGGGACGGATTTGCTTTCAGGTGCGCTCGCGGCTGGATTCGCGCATCATGTTGGATCAATCCGGTGGCGAGTTGCTCCTGGGCCAGGGGGATCTGCTGATGCTGCGGCCTACCGGCGGCGGCCTGATGCGCGGCCAGGGCACCTTTGTGGATGATGCGGAAACCAAGCGTGTGTGCAGCTTCATCACCGAAATAGCCCAGCCGGAATTCCACCCGGAACTCATGCAGCTTGGTGCTCCCAGCAGCCTTACGGATGAAGAAAAAGACCCCATGTTTGATGAAGCGGTACGCGTGGTGCTGGAAACGCGCCGCGGATCGGTCAGCCTGCTGCAACGGCGCCTGACCATAGGCTATTCACGGGCCAGCCGGCTTATTGACCAGATGCGGGCGATGGGCATCGTGGGTGCATACAAAGGCAGTCAGGCCAGCGATGTGACCATGACGGTGGAGGAATGGGACAGCTTCAAGGCCACGCAGGATCAGGAGAAATCGCCGGCGGACGATGAGGAAAGCCCCGCTGCCCCACATGACGAATCCTGAGGCTTCCGCACGGTCTTGCGTCCATGGATGCTACCGGCAAGCCAGGTTCAGGGTCGGAGAACAGCATTATGCGTCATGAAGAAATTCCCAATCCCGCAGTGCATCGACTCAGTATTTATTTGCGGCATCTGGAGGCCATTCATGCTTTGCAGCAGCGCACGATTTCCAGTAAACAGCTGGGCCAGGCGTTGAGTTACAGCGATGCCCAGGTTCGTAAGGATCTGGCGTATTTTGGACAGTTCGGTCATCCAGGTGTTGGCTACCGTGTGGAGGACATGATCCGGGAATTACGTAAAATTCTCGGCACGGATAAAACCTGGAATGTGCTGTTGGTGGGGGCCGGGAATCTGGGCCGGGCATTGATGACCTATCGCGGATTTTTGCGCAAAGGTTTTCGTTTAGCGGCAGTATTTGATGCGGATTCCACCAAGCATGGCCGCCGCTTCGGAGACCTGGACATTCAGCCGGTGGAGGCCATTTCCCATGCGGTGGCGACGCTGCACATCAGAATGGCGATGATTGCCGTCCCACCGGAGTCGGCCCAGCAGGTGGCGGATGCGCTGGTGGCGGCGAAAGTTCGCGGAATTCTGAATTTCGCAGCAGTATCCCTGGCTGTGCCGCCCAACATTTATGTGCAAAGCGTGGACTTGGCTTTGCAGTTGGAGCAACTTTCGTTTCGTATGAATTTGGGCCAGATGACGGAGCCTTTGCCTTGATGCGTCAGCCTTCACGGAGCAGCAATTCGCCGGACACGCGGCATATTTCCCGGCGGAACTGGGCAATGTTAAAGCGGCACGCATTGGCCCGCAGGGCCGCAGGGTTGAATTGTGACTGCACCGCTTCATAACGGTCCAGAGCCTCGGCCAGACTTTCTGCGGTTGGGGCCGAAAAGAAAATTGCGCCCGCTTGATCCCTGTTTGAACCGTCGGCCTGCAGGGGAATCGCCGTTTCCAGAATTCCGCCACGGTCATAGGCAATAACCGGGCGTCCACAAGCCTGCACTTCCAACGGGGTTAAACCAAAATCTTCCTCACCGGGGAAAATCAGGGCTTGGCAATGCTGGTAATGCCAACGGATGGCGGCGTCATCCTGCCAGTGCAAAAATTGGATATGGCGGTTGGCCGAGGCTCCGGCCAGGCGTTTGAGGGCCGGCAGTTCCGGACCGGTTCCAATGATGACCAGCCGGCGCTGCTTTCGGCCCGTGGCAAAGGCCCGCACGGCCAAGTCCACGCGTTTGTAGGGTACCAGTGCGGAAACAATGAGGTAAAAGTTGTCCGGTGGTCGATCGGAAGGCCGGAAAAAGTTATCATCAATGGGCGAATATACAGGCGTGGCGGGGCGGTGGTAACAACGCTCGATGCGCCGGCAGACGTTCCGGCACGTGCCGACGAAACGGTCAACCCCGGCGTTGCCGGCCAGATCCCATTGCCGCAGCAGCGGACTGGCCAGTTCCAAGGCCATCTTCAAGCCTTCATGGGGCTGGCCCGCCAGATAATGTTCCCGCGTGTCCCAGATGTAGCGCATGGGGGTGAAGCAATGGCACAGGTGCCTGGCCCCATACGGCACACCAATATTTTTGGCCACACAATGACTGGTGCTGATGACCAGATCACACGGCGTTAATTTCACACTGTGAATCGCCGGGAACATCAGCGGCAAAAGACGGCGGTAATGGCGGTCGATCCGGGGGAAATTCTGCAGAAAAGAAACGGCGGCGATGCGGCTTTCAATTTCGATATCCGTGCGACCGGGCAGATAAAAGAGGGTGGCAATTTTGGCCTGCGGAAACAGCCGCACCAGTTGTAAAAGCACCCGTTCGCCACCGCGCATGCCGGTAAGCCAGTCATGGACCAGCCAGATGCGTGGTAAGCACGTATCCCGGCCGAGCACAGCGCCGGGTTCCAGCCTCTGGGCGTGATTCGCATCCGGTGTGGCATGGGCGGGCGGGTTCATCGCGGATCCTGATCTCAACTCGCTCGGGCGGTGGGTACATGATGCTCAGCGCACCGTTGCATAGCGGCGCGCAGCGTCGGCAGCAGTTCATTGGCGATAATCTGATGAGCTTGGGAATTGGGATGCACGCCATCGCGGCCAATGACCTGCGCCGGCGGAAAGCGGTGAAGGGCGGCGCCGTAATCGACAAACGCGCTGCCGGTGTGCTGGGCGGCCAGGGCCGCGGCCTGGCGATATTCCTCCAGCCCGCGATCGGACCGCTGCTGTCCTCCATTGCCCGCGATCAGAGCGGCCACGTTTTTACCGGAAAGCTCAGATAAGTAGGGGCCGCGCCGGGACAGATCGTGATTGGGCATATCCGTGAGAATGGGAAACGCTCCGGCTGCCGCCACTTGTCGCGCCAGCATTTCCAGGTTGGCCGCGCACTGTGCCACCGAAAGTCGGTTACGCACAATTCGGCCATCGCTGATGATAAAGCGTTTCCATTCCACATCGGCATCGTTTCCACCCAGCATCAGCAATACCACGCATGGTTGGTGTTTCGCTAAAAGTGCATCCATGACTGCAAGGGCGGCGGTGGTGGTACGATGAATGTCGGCATCCACCAGAATTTCCGTCGAGGGCAGCTTTTCCCGCAGCAGATCGACATAGCAGATTTGCACCCTGGCGGCAATTTCTGAAATGCGCAGTTCTTCCACCCCCAGCGATATGCTGTCTCCGACAATGAGCAGCCGATGGTTGGGCGCTTTACGCATGAATGACCGACTCCTCGACGACGGGTTGGCCATTGCCTGTCGTTGCAACGCCTTTCGACTCGGTTGGATAGCGCAGGTCGATCAACCGTTTGAGCTTGCGCTGTACGCGCAACTCGCCGTCCTGGTGAATGAAAATGCGCATGTCGAAAATGCCGATGGCCAGATTTTTCATCAGATCAGGATACTGTTCGGTGGCGGACGCCTGCACCTGACGGCGGATTTCGTCGTGGTCGGTGCGGGCGCTTTCCAGGTGAATTTCCATGATTTCCCGGATGCCTTCCAGCTTGAAAACGACCTGCCAGTCACCAGAAAGGCCCGGCACATGCTCCAGGATGTTGGAAAACATCAGTGGATAAAGATTGCCACCGCTGGCCACGATCATCTCATCCCTGCGGCCACGAAAGCGACTGATGCACAGCCCGCGTTTACCGCAGGCGCATGTTTCGGAAAGGATTTTGGTTACGTCGCGGGTGCGATAGCGAATTAAGGGCATGACGCGGCGGAGCAGCGTGGTAAACACCATCTCACCAAAACCATCGGCATTGGGTTCGATGATTTCACAGACGAAGCTAAGGTCATCAGTATGATAGCCATTAAAGGTCTCACACGGCTGATAACCCAGCGCGGATCCAAGTTCCACGCTGCCGTAGCACATTTTAACCTTCACCCCCTGCCATACTTTGCGCATCCACGGGATGGCTTCGGCGGGCATTTCTTCCGCTCCGCCAATGAAGAGTTTCAGCGGAACTGAACCATGCTTCTCGGCCAGTTCGGTCAGGCGAATCAGCCAGGTCGGTTCTCCCATCACCACGTTGAACCGATACTGTTTCAGGCGTCGATACACTTCAACGGGATCTACCTTGCCGAAGGCCATGCAAAAATTGCCGGCGGCCATCAGGCTGTTGTGCGTGATCATGCCGGGAATCCACATGCAAAAATCGAAGGCATTGGCCACCCGGTCCTGCGCGGTGACACCCATTAACCGCAGACCTGCCGCGTCCACCTGGGCCATAGCCTGTAGTTCGGCGTGGTCGTAATAGATCTGCTTATTTTTTCCGCTGGTGCCGGAGGATTCAAAAACAATGCTGGCAGGTTTACAGATAAAGCTTTCCGGATTGGCGATCACATCATCGGGGGTGGTATAAAAATCGCCGAGGTCGGCGGGAACCCGCACCCGATTGGCATCAATACCGTGCTTTTGGAAAGCATCGCGATAGAAAGCAGAGTGCTGGGCAGCCCAGAGGACCGTTTGGCGAAAGCGCTTTTGACGCACGCGGCTCAAAACCGATTCCGGCACGCGCTGGTAAAGATTAGCCAGCGTGCTGGGGGACAGCTTCCCCGCTATTGAGTCCACCAGGCGAATAAGCATTTTCAATATTTCCTTCTCGTTAGCTTATTGACTGCATGGCCGCCTGAATCGCGGTTTCGGCCAGCTTGGCATCTTCCGGGCGATGGGCCGAGGATATAAACCAGCATGCCGACCCGGAATTGTTGATATGCACGCCATGTTCCAGCAGACTTTGGCGGAATGCGGCAAATGTACGTGTATCCACCTTGAGCAAATCACGGTAGTGCCGCAGCGGATGGCCATTGGTCCCAAAAATTACCTGAAACATGGAGCCTACGCCCTGAACAACACACGGAATTCGGCAGTCATGGGCCGCGCGGTTGATGGCGTCCATTAAAAGGCGTCCGTGGGCGTCGATGGCCTCCAGCACGCCAGGCTGATTGAGCTTTTTTAGTGTAGCCAGTGCGGCCGCAGCACACACGGGGTTACCATTGTAGGTGCCTCCGTGCTTGCTGATGTTGGCCGCCACCAATTCCATAATATCGCGGCGACCGGTAAAGGCGCTGATGGGGAATCCTCCTCCGATGGCCTTGCTGAAGACTGCCATATCCGGCACAATTTTTAGAAATTGAGCCGCCCCGCCGGGGGCCACGCGAAAACCGGTCACGATTTCATCAAAGATCAGCACAATGTTGCGGCGGCTGCACTCCTGGCGAATCCATTCCAGAAAACCAGGCTGGGGCATAATGCAGGCGTTATTGGCCACCAACGGTTCCAAAATGACGGCGGCCAACTTATCCCCGTGCCGCTGTAAAATGGCTTTGAGAATTTCCAGTTCGTTCCACGGAGCAATAATGACATCATCAACCACGCCCTGTGGGATGCCCCGGGAATGTGGATGCGAGGCCGGAGATGCCAATTCACCGGCTTCATCCAGTGTCGGGCGATTACTGATGGCCAGCACGTCCACCCAGCCGTGATAATGGCCTTCAAATTTAAGGATTTTGCTTTTACCGGTAAATCCACGGGCGGCCCGAATGGCTCCGCAAATTGCTTCCGAACCGGAACTGGCAAAACGTACCAAATCCGCACCCGGAACCATGGATCGAATTTGGCCGGCCAGCTCCACTTCTACCGTATTGCAGGTGCCGAACATGGTGCCACGTTGGAGTTGATCCGTCACGGCTGCGGTGATCTCCGGGTTGGCGTGGCCTAGAATAACAGCTCCGTAGCTGAGAAGATAATCGATAAATTCATGGCCATCAGCATCCCAGATCCGCGATCCGCACCCACGGGCAAGGTACAGCGGATATGGAAGATTGCCGGTGGTGGTAGCCCGGGCCGAACTGGAAATTCCCCCCGCTAAAACCGTTCTGGCCTGCTCAAACCATTTTTTGGAGGCTGGAGCGTGATCTTGGCTGGGTAGCCCAATTGTCGACTGAAGCTGTCGTGTTTTAATCATCACTAATTCTTACCGTAAACGTAACCATTCGGCAATAGTCCGGGCAAACATAACGGCAACCCTTTCCACATCATTGAAATTCACAAATTCGTCAGCGGCGTGAGCTTGCGCCAGACTGCCTGGTCCCCATAC